>DATJKY010000209.1:0-4220 GCA_035490955.1 Terriglobia bacterium
AGCACCGCGTTGACGATGGTGAAAATCGCTGAATTGGCGCCAATGCCGAGCGCGAGTGTCAGCACTGCCACGCATGCAAAAGCAGGATTCTTCGCCAGCATGCGAAGGCCGTACCGCAGATCCTGGACTATAGTGCTCATGGGCGCTCCCTTGAACCGAGGGAATTGAGCCCTCCGCCTCATTCTTAGCAAACCCTCTTCCATACCACGCTGCGCAATTGCTTCAAAACACGGAGGATACTGCGCCCGGCCTTGCTCAGCGTCTTTGCGAGTGTCCGATTTTGGGATCCCGGTGTCCGAACTTAGACACGACCTATCCATCCGCGAATCCTTAATGGCGATGACATTTTATCTACCCCTTTGTTTTCTTACACATTGCGGTTTTGTTTGAAACACCAGGCGCGGAGCTATTCCTCCGCTCAACACCGGTCGTACGCACCTTGACATCTTGATGCGTATTGACTATGCTTTTGCACATGAGACGAACCACCGTGACGATTGAGGACCAACTCCTCCTTGAACTGAAGAGAAAAGCCGCCCAGGAGGGCCGAACTCTCCAGGCAGTCATCAATGACCTTCTTCGTCGTTCTTTGATAGCGAGCCCGCGGGAACCCTACCGATTGCGCCTTCGGGGCTGGAAGGCTGCTGAGCTTCCCGGAGTCGACCTGCTGGACCGAGATGCGCTCTTCGATCTTATGGACAGACCCTAACCCATGCAAGCGATTGACACCAACATCCTGATCTACGCTGAGATTGAGTCGAGCAAGCACCATGACCCTGCCCTCGAGGTCCTGAGAACGCTCGTCGAAGGAGCTCTCCCCTGGGCCATCCCTTGGCCCTGCATTTACGAATTCCTCCGGGTCGTCACTCACCCTCGCGTCTTTCATCCGCCTGTCCCGCTCGAGATTGTCCTGGCCGATCTCGAACGGGTGCTGGCTTCGCCCTCGCTCATTTTGCTCACTGAGACGGGGCGGCACCTTGGCGTGCTTGATCGAACCGTTCGCCAGGCGGGGACCACAGGCAATCTCATTCATGACGCGCACATTGTCGCTCTCTGCCTCGAGCATGGCGTCTCGGAACTCATTACCGGAGACCGGGACTTCACCCGATTTGAAGGGCTGAAGGTCGTCAACCCGTTTGCCAGCCTCGATGAAGGCGTCGGTCCACGCTAAAGGATGGCAGGCATCGCGACACTCCTTTGAGGTTTGTCTGTGCTTGAGCAGATGATGAACGGTAAGTAGCGAATCGCGAAATCGGGTAGCGCAGAGTTTTCCCCACTCTTGGAAACTCTGCGGCCCTTTTCTTGAGGGCAGAACCGCAGAGTTTAAAAGGCAAACTTTGCGCTACCCCTTTAGCTGTTGCTGAGCGGAAAGACATTCCGGCTTTGATGATCAATCTCTCGGGGTCCCGCCGCGCGGCTCGTGGAGCAACACTCCAAATGTAAAGGCCATTCAAGAGGCACTGACGGAGGCCGGAAAGGGCAAGCGGGCTGCAGTGTATCAGAAGCTGTGAAAAAATCCGTCTGACCGCCTGGCGATGCGGCGATGGGCTAGGTGCGGGTC
The DNA here is from genome assembly GCA_035490955.1 of Terriglobia bacterium. Lineage (GTDB taxonomy): Bacteria > Acidobacteriota > Terriglobia > UBA7540 > UBA7540 > DATJKY01. The sequence goes on from DATJKY010000209.1 coordinate 1,562, forward strand.
TGCCGCTCTGACTTGCCGTTCGACTTCGCTCACGGCCCTGAGCTCGTCGAAGGGCTAAAAGGCTCTGCCAGGGCGAGTGTCTGTCGCGGGGGCGACGGCATACCTCGGTTTAAGGCTATGGGTCACGGTTTTACCCCCCGGTTTGGCCCAATCGGCAGGAACCGAACGCGGTATCGTGATTCCTCGACGACCACAACCGCCCCCTCCTGGAGAGCGGAGGTACACGAGGCAAGCACGGCAGCCAGGCGAGCGATCACGTGAGAAGTCCGCGTGTTGTGGAGCCTGAAAAGGACGACGCTTGCCTTGCGTCCTCCGGCCAGAGCGGCGATTTCGCCAAAGTCAAGATCGAAAGTCAAAATCACGCGGTCCTCCGCCACTGCCTTGGCAAAAATTTCGCCGTTGGGAGAGCGGTGCAGTCCTTCATGCCTGAGGTGCTTCGCATCGTGCGCCTGCTGGCGAAGCCACTGCGCTATTCGCACGTCCACTCCCATGTCGGCGAGGAATCGCATACCTCCCTCTATGAGATATGCACCTGCTCCTGGGTGAGCCACGCCGCGTACTCGATTGCCTGCTGGATGTCCTCACGCTCCAGGTCGGGATAGCCTTCCAGGATTTCCTCGAAGGACGCCCCATGGGCGATCTGGCCCACGATGACCGCAACCGGAATCCGCATACCACGGATGCAGGCCCGGCCCCCCATGATCTGCGGATCAAATGTAATGCGGTCGAACATGCGCATCACCTCATTTTGCTTCTGTCAATCAAACAGCGTGGTTTCGGCGGCTTTCCGCCGCTTCCCCTCGGCGCGCAGCGTTTCGCGCTCGCTAAGCAGCGCGCTAACTAACCAGTTTCCAATCTTCCAGGCCGTGGAACGTAGCCGGTCCGGACTCTGTCATGTCCTTACGCTCTCGTCTGACCTTGCGGCGCAACCAGTCTATCACGGCTTGGGATCAGCCCGAGGGCGCGGCTTCCCCCTTGTCCGTCCCCACGTCATTGTTTACCATACGCTCGTCACCGCCGGCGTAGGGGCACCCCTTGGTCGGTGCCCTCCTTGTATATGCCCCCCTGGTCTCTCCTGTCCTAAAGGGCACCCACAAGTCGGCATGGGGCCTGGTCCCGATGACGCTGCTTGCAAATAATTGACGCGGGACACGACACTAGCGCCGTCGCGCTCCAGGGGGGCGCTGGAACTGTGCCTGCCGTGACCGCTTGCCCAAAAACCCTCTTTGCGATTCGGCCCGAAAGCGCCTGGTTCTCCGATGCCGATTTTCAAAAGATCGGTGTTGCGCGCGGCCAGGCAGAAAGTCTTGCCCCTGGGCCAAGTTTCGTTACAGGCAAGGCGGCCATTCCCGAATGACATTTTGGATTCGGTGATATTTTGCGGAACGGCCCGTGGACATCGAAGCTCATTTCTGTTGTAATTTGCCTAAGAACCTCGAAAGTTCCAGTGGAGGGAAGATGCTACCGGGGAAGCGCATCGCTAGACCAGCCCAGCGAGTCCAGCGAGCTGAGAACTACAAGCACCCAGAATCTACGAGCCCAATGCGGCCGGAGGTGGGCACCCAGGCGCAGTTCAGGAAGAAGAAGCCGCCTGTCACCTACCGGTATGACTCCTCACTGTCGCCGGCGTTGGATTGGGACGGGCAGAATCCGGCGCGCGAGCAAGCCGAGGTTGCCATTCGAAGAATTCTCGAAGCAAAAACGCTGGAGGAAGCGAAACGGGCAGGGGCGCAGCTCAACGCCATCAGCAAGCCGTTTTTGAACTGGGCTGGCAAGGCGGAGCGGCGTTCATTTGAGGTGCCCACCCTGCCGCTCTTCATTCACGAGCGACTTTCCACCAAAGCGATCATCGAGACCCTTGCAGTCACAAGCGCGACAAGCAGCAGACCATGTTCGAGCTCTTCGGCGACCCACAACACTCTTTCACCGACCAGGTGTTGCGCGCCTACGAGTACCCAGACAAGTGGGTGAACCGCATGATCCTGGGCGACTCGCTGGTGGTGATGAACTCACTCTTGCATTACGAGGGCCAGGGCGGTCAGGTGCAGATGATTTACATAGACCCGCCCTACGGAGTGAAGTTCGGATCGAACTTCCAACCCTTCGTCCGCAAGCGCGACGTGAGCCACAACGACGACGAGGATATGACCCGCGAGCCGGAGATGGTGCAAGCCTACCGCGACACGTGGGAACTGGGCCTGCATTCATACTTGACCTACCTGCGCGACCGGCTGCTGGTCGCCCGTGAACTCCTAGCGTCCACCGGCAGCATCTTCGTGCAGATCAGCGATGAGAATGTACACCACGTCCGCGAATTGCTTGACGAGGTTTTCGGGAGCGAGAATTTCCTGTCGGTCATTACAGTTCGCAAGACTACAAGTGAGGGGAGAACCTATCTCGGCACAACTGCGGATTTCTTACTCCTATACGCGAAAGATCATGGGCAGACTAAATATCGCCAGCTTTTTTCCGAAAAGAGCGAGGAAGCCGAGAGTCGCTATGACCAGGTGATGCTCTTAGATAGCACGTATCGTCCCGCAACAGAGGGCGAGATGGCTGGCACCGAGCCGCTTCCTCCGGGGGCGCGTCTGTTCCGCGTTGACAACATCACAAGCTCACGGCCGGCCGGTGAGGGCGACGTCCGCGAATTTGAGTATGA
>DATJKY010000210.1:0-23099 GCA_035490955.1 Terriglobia bacterium
AGCTCCCGATCCTTACGACCTCGAGGAGCTTTATCGACAAACGAAGGTGGCCTGCCCTGGCACAGCCCTGTCCTGCCTGGTCGAGCAGTTTCAATCCGTCACCGCGCGGCATGGGCCGCGGGCCGCGATCGATCTCTTCACACTGTTGAAGAACCGCGGTGACATCGATCCCGGCGTGGATGACCATCATATTGTTCACCATATCGGACATGAGACGGCGATGGTCTTCGGCCCCTCAGCTCAGGCACTGGCCCTCTGCCCAACCTCCTACAACTATGGCTGTCTGCATGGGTTTTTTCAGCATGCATTCAGTATGGGAGAAATCACCGAAAAAGCCGCTGCCAAGATGTGCGACAATTTGTGGCGTGACCCCTCCCTTCCTTTCAAGACCGGGCAGTCCTGTTACCATGGTTTAGGTCACGGAATCATGGTGCACGCGGACTACATTCTTCCCAAGGCCTTGAAAATGTGCGACAAGCTGAATTGGCTTCCAGCCCGACGGGCTTGTTGGCAGGGCGTTTTCATGGAGAACGTTGACGCCGCCTTAGAAGGAAGGGAGCAAAAGGGCGGTTTTACCTTCGAACGCCCCTTAGCCCCTTGTGAGCAACTGAACGAGAAATACCAATACCAATGCTTCATCAACCATTCGGCTTGGCTGATGAAGGTCTACCATGGAGATGTCTCCCAGGCTGCCCAAGCGTGTTTGAAAGCTCCCACCCCCTCTGTAACTGCTTGCTCGGAGTCGGTTGGACTGCTGGCGACCAGTTCAACATGGCAGCCTTTTCTTCTGCGTACCGATGAGCGGAAGACATTACTTGAAGACGGGTGGACGATCTGCCAGAGATTTCCGGAGGCTTCTCGCGACCAATGTGTCATCGCCGCGCTCGACAACCTCATGAATTCCGGCAGCGTAGATATCCAGCAGGCCAGGGCGTTCTGCGGCATTGTGGGCGAGAACTATCGCACAGTGTGCTTGGGCCGTATCGGCGGCGATCTTCGATACCTTGCAACCCAAGCGGAGCAAGACTCATACCGCCAAGGAGAGCCCCTCCACTGACGGTAGCCTGTCCGTCAGCGCGGACTCAATCCTGCAGCACGTAGGGGGTCTCGGATTCCCCCAGCCGGGGGCAAAGGCTTTGCGGCAAAGCCCTAACTAACTCGGAACAGCCACACCTCCACCTACCCCTTAGGCGTGAGGTCAAACACGGTAATCTCCGGCGGAGCGCCCCAGCGTATGGGCGGGCCGATGGTGCCGATGCCGCGATTCACATAGAGTTGACCGCCGGGCTTTCCAAACCAGCCGGCCACGTAGGGCGTCACCAGGCGGCTAGGAGCGATCTGCGGGCTAACGAACTCCAGTGCCACCTGCCCGCCGTGTGTGTGTCCGGCCAGGCTCAAGTCAATGCCGAGCTCAGCGGCGCGGTCGAAGGTGTTTGGATTGTGGCTTATGAGTATGTTGACCGTGTCCTTGCGGACGAGAGGCTCCACACCGACTAGATATCGTCGGACGACGCCTTCGTGATGCGCACCGGCCGGGCGATGCGTCTGGAAATCCACTCCGATAAGATTCATCTCATCCCTGCCCGCCCGCAAGGTAGCGTTCTGCCTGCGCAGGATCTGGACACCCTGAGCGCCGAATAACCGGGTTATAGAGTCCTCGACTCGGGTCCAAGCTTCGTGGTTGCCCAAACAGCCAAAAACACCAAAGGGGGCCCGCAAACCCGAGAGGGCCTCGACGGCCGCTCCTTGAGTGCCTGGGTCCCAGGTGATGTAGTCACCGCTGAGCACGATAAGGTCGCCCTTCAGTCGCTGGGTGACCTCCACGACATGGCGAATCTCCGACGCGGTCATAAAAGGTCCAATGTGAACATCGGAGAGTTGCACGATGCGGAAGCCCTCAAACCCGCGCGTGAGGCGCTCCAACCGGATGCGCCGGCGTGTAACTTCCACATCCAGCCGTCCGAACACCATGCCGTAGAACCCACCGATGAAAGGCACCGTGCCGACTGCGGTCGTGGCGGTCTTGAGAAAGCGACGTCGTGAAGTCACCGCCACCGACGAAGGTGGGTCTGCTCTCGCCGCAGCCGGGTAGCGCAGACCCCGCTTTTGTTGGGTCTGCGGCTTTGTCACCAAGAGTGTCCAAGGTGGGTCCACGGTTGCGGAGGCCAGGCGCACGGCGACCTTGCGGTAGAGCCATCGAGTCCCGCGCAAAAGATAATCCGGCAGGCGCAGCATGAGGACAATCAGAAATCCGATCACCGACCCGAAGATCCACCAGCTAAACGGGCCATCAACCAGGACCACGCTAGCACTCGCCTCAGTGGTTGCTGGTGTACGGCTCCAGAAGAAGCGGGTTATTTCGTACACCCATAGAGCAACGTAAGCAGCCAACGCCCTCCCCACCCACCCTCGTCTCACAGGACTGGGAATGAGCCGCCATCCCAGCTCCCGCACGCGCCTGATCCAGAACACCTGGCTGCCGACGATGAGGGTCAAGACAGCGATGCCGCCCAGCAGGCTAGCGATAAACGCGAGGTGCGAGGGCGTGTGCATGAGTTAATAGAGTCAATATCCAGCCCGTGCGTTGCACAGCGCTGGCACATTGAATTAAGGTGCCACCGTTTGATCTACGTCTGGCAACGCCAGAAGATGACAAGCTTGGAAGAGGCAGAGTTGGCTAACGACCGGTTTTCGGGTTACCTTTCTCGCTTTGAAGTCACCGCCCCTCGTTGTACAATCACGGCGCGCCGGCGCTCTACACTTGGAAAGGGAAGGCTTTGTTGAGAACATCGAACCTGCGAGCCGTGCTGACCGACAGCCATTTCTGGGTGCCAGCGCTGGTGCTGGCGGCAGGCATTGTGCTGCTCGTGCTGCTTCACTGATCAAAAGCAGTGGCTAGTGTCCTGAGTCAGAAGTTCGTTCACTAAGTCGGGCGGTGCGGAGGTGCAGTGAGCGCAGCCCCGAAGGGGCGTAATATCTTAGCCCAGGGCGCAGAAGCTGTGAAAAATTTGGCTGGCGCAGACCTTCAGGTGCGAAGTTATTGAAAATGCACACCTGAAGGTATGCGCCGGCCCCAGTGAGGCCGGATTTTTTCACAGCTTCTGAGCCCTTCCGCACAGCAGGGCGGCATAGCCGCGATTTTTCACACCTCCATCGCCGTAGAAAGCCGTCACACGTGCCGCGGGCCGCGCAGGACTCGAGCTGGCAGCGTGACGACAGCCCAAACCAGCCGAAGGACTCCGTCCACCGCAATGCCCACAATGCGGAAAGGAAGCAGAAGCAGCCACACCAGCGGATAGAGGACGAGCGCCACGAGGGCCAGGGGCCAGCAGAGCACAAGCAGGATCAACCACAGCAGGAATCCAAGCATTCCAGCTCCTTTTTCTAGGGCTTCTTGTCGCGCACCGTTGCGTCCAGTTCGCCTTGAGCCAGCCTCACTGAAATTTCGGCGCCGACGGGCACCGCCGTGGCATCGCGCAAGATTCTACCGGCAGCGTCACGAGTAATCGAATAGCCGCGTCCGAGGATCACGAGAGGGCTACGTTCCCGCAGCAGCGCCTGCAACTGACTTAACCGATTGTTCCGGTCCGCCAGGTAGCGCGAGAACTCCGTCTGGAAGCGCTTGGCGCGCTGGTCGAAGGTGGCGTGCTTGAGCCCCAACAGCCGCTGCAAATCGTAGCGAGCCACTCCGGGGGCAACGCGTAACCACTCCTGCCGTGCCTCAGTCAGCCGCTGACGGATGGCCTTGTCGAGCGCCCCAACACAATCGTCCACCCTCTGGGATTTTTCCTTGAGCCTCGAAGCCAGAGTCTGGAAAACGCGATGCATACGAAGCTCGGTCAGGCGCTGCCGGGCCTCGGCGAGCCGGAGCCTGAAGAGCTGGGACATGCGACGGATGCGGTTTTCAAGCTCGGCCTGGAAGTCCTGCTTGCGATGTACCACGAGTTCGGCTGCCGCCGATGGCGTCGGAGCGCGCAGGTCGGCGACAAAATCGGCAATGGTGAAATCGCTCTCGTGGCCAACGCCGCTGATGATGGGAATCCTGGAGGCGGCGATAGCTCGCGCCACATCCTCTTCGTTGAACGCCCACAGGTCTTCGAGCGAACCCCCGCCACGCGCCAGAATCATGACGTCCACTCCGCCGCGCCGGTTCAGGTGTTCGATGGCCTGCACGATCTCCTGCGCTGCCCCTTCTCCCTGCACGCGTACAGGATAGAGCAGCGCATTCATGTTGCGATATCGCCGCCGCAGGACGCGTAGGATATCGCGGATGACCGCGCCACTCGGCGAGGTGACGATGCCGACCGTGCGCGGCAGCACGGGTAGAGGCTTTTTTCGCGCCGTATCGAACAGTCCTTCGGCAGCGAGCTTGGCTTTCAGTTGCTCGAAGGCGAGCTGCAGCGCGCCCAGACCCGCCGGCTCCAGTAACTCTACTAGAAGCTGGTATTCGCCGCGCGCCTCATAGACACTGAGCCGGCCGCGCGCTATGACAGAGACGCCGTCCCGCGGTTTGAACTTAAGGTAGCGCGCCTGGCTGCGAAAGCAGACAGCGCGAAGCTGGGCGTTCGAATCCTTGAGAGTAAAATAGAGGTGACCGGACGTCGCGGGCCGGAGGTTCGAGATCTCACCCGCCACCCAGACGTCAGGGAACTGCGTTTCGAGCAAACCTTTCAAACGCTGGGTCAGCTCCGAGACGCTGTAGACCTGACGCTGGGGTTGAAAATCGAAGAGCGATTGGCCCATTGAAGCAGTTTTCAGGCGTCAGCGCCGTCCTAGGAATGAAATCAGCCAAAAGAGCAACGTCACCAGAGCGCTGACAATGAGGCAACTGACAAGGGGAAAATAAAACGATACATTTCTCCCCCTGTAGTTGATGTCGCCAGGCAGTCGTCCCAGCCCAAAGAAAGAGACTTTTGAGCCCGCGATAAGCAACGCGCCGGTTACGATCAGAGCGACGCCCGCAAACACCAGCAGTTTACCGAAATGGGATGCTGCGCTGTCCATAAGAACAGTGGTTAGTGGTCACTGGCTAGTGGCGGGGCTAGCCTGCCTCTAGTCGGTTGATCTCCAGACGAAGCGCGCGGGTCAGCTTCCGCCCTGCCTTGCGTTCGATCCTCCAAACCGCCAGGATGGCCGAACCCTGATAGACGCGCTCGAAGCCGGACTCCGACTGGGAGACGGTGTAAATGGGAACGACCCACCAAAACGCGCACGGCCGCGCCGAGAGCGTGATGCACAAGCGCTGCCATTCATCCGCCACCTGCAGTTGCGGAGACCGGATCTCACCTTTGAATTCCAGTGGTCGTCGCACCTCGCTAGAGTTATCGGTGGCGAGGAAATACCGGTCGGGGGCATTGGGAGCTTCCAGGTTGACTACCAGTTCGATTCCCAGCATCCACGGGGGAGTCATCACGCCATCGGTCGAAAATGAACTCCGGCATTCGAGCCTACAGACCGCACCCTCGGCTTTGGCGCAGATGGACTTCGTCGCTCGAATCGGCTGTCGCTCTCCGGCATCCAGCTCGCGCTCGAGCTGAACAGTCGCTGCTGCACGCTGCGGCTCGAGCGTCCATGCGCCGCCGGCGAGGTCCCGGAGTTCGTCCAACCTGAGGTCGGCAAAGTCCTGCCAGGTCTTGGGCGCCGAGAAAACGTAGGTGCGAAACATGTGCCGCCCGTAACAGTCGTAGCAGAGGAGCGCCTCCAGGTCAGCCTCTTTAGCCAGTACCCGGTCGTGGATGGAAGCCGGACCCTCCTTGGGCGCGGTGTGTGTAGACACTTCCTGCCGAAGCAGCTCATGATAAGGCTCGGGACGGCGCATGATCGAGTTGATGAGCTCAGCGCCCGCCGGTTTGTAGCGGAGGCTCGAAACTGTGCCGCCGTCGCGGGGTCGGACCACGATTGCGGCTACCGGGCTCTCGATCAGGACTTCTGCCTCGCCATCGGCATCCCAGTCTCGAATCTCAGCCTTCACCGCCGGATTTCCCGGAGTGGCTTCGAACTGATCGAGCAGAACCTCGGCCTTGATCAAGTGGCGAAGCAAGGCGCCGCGGAGATGTGGGGCATAAAGCCCGCCGAAGGCACCATGCCAGTAGGCGTCGTTGCACTGACTGCAGAGAAGATGCGTGCGGATCTCCTCCAGGCGGCGAGCGCTATCACCCCGGCTTGCCTGGGCGGCCACGCTGAGGTTGAGCCAGCGGCGGTTGGTCTCGAGCATCAACTTGTGAATCTGGTTCGACTCCGGGTACTTACTCAAGAAATTACGCCACAATCCGCCTAACAGGAAACGCTGGAAGCGTTCGCCGTTGGGGATCTGCTCGCAATCGTCCAGGCACTGCTGGAACTCGACTGAGGCCGGCATGGGCAAAGCCCACTGCATCATCTCTTCGTAGGAGGCCGTGGGCAGATAGATTCGTCCCAGCGGCGGATTCGACTCCAGGAAATCCGAGAGGGTCGTGGTCTTGAGCCACTCGCGCGCTTCCTCGATGGTCTCGAGGAAGCGTTTCAGCCAGCCTTTGGTGTAGCAGTGCTCGAAAGTGCCTGGCCAGACGCCGAACTTTTCGCAGTCGTCACCCACCGTGAAGAGCGGATTGGGCTCGTCTTGACCTTCACTAAGAATGTCGAGCGTCTCCTGCGGCTCCCGGAAAGGCATGCTGTAGCGGAGACCCTTGAGGCTCGGTACCACACGCAGCAATGATCCATTCTCCTCCGTCACGTAGTACCCACGCAACTGGTGCGGCTGCAGGCCCGCGGCCAGGAAATGCGTGTCGTCCAGAACGACGAACTCCACGCCCGCTTCAGCCAGTGGCCGCGCCAGGCTCGGCTCCCAAACGCGCTCGGCCAGCCAGGCGCCCCGTGGAGTCACGCCAAAGTGTTTCTGAATATAGTCTGTCATCCTTCGGATCTGTGTCACCTTATCCCTGTCGGGAATCGCAGGCAGTATAGGCTCGTAGTAACCGCCGCCCACCATTTCCACCTGACCGGTTCCGATAAGCTGGCGCAAACGCTGGAAGAAGTCGGGATGATGCCTCTCCAGCCATTCAAGCAGAACTCCGGAATAATGAAGGCTCACGCGGATGCTGGGACGGAGAGCGAGGACCGACAGAAAGGGCAGGTAAGCAAGCTGGTAAGCTTCCTCGACCACATGATCAAAGTTCCCCACCGGCTGGTGGGAGTGAACCAGCATCGCGAACGAGACTTTACTCGCCAAAGCTTGATTCTCCCGAAGGAATAGGGACGAAACAGTCTGTGTGACAACTAACTTAACTAGAAGGACTCCTCACTCTCAGAAGAGGACTCGGCGGGTACAGAGGGGGCTTTCGGAGCCTTCGGCGCCTTGGGAGCAGGTACCTCGCCCCCCTCGCGGGCGAGGCGGACCGTACCGTATTCGGTGATCAGCCGGATGCTGGGGCCACCCTTGCCGTAGCTGCCGGTGATGGAAGGTGCTTCTCCCTCCGTCGTAATCTTCAGAGTTGGTGCGGAGAAATCCGACTCCACTTCACCGTGCCGCGAAGTGGCCTCAATCACGAAGCTGCTGCTAGGGGGCAGGGTCAACTCAATTTCACCCTTCTTCGAATCCACCTCGATGGGATGCGTGGGCGCGACGGCGGTTCGCAGGTTGATAGAGCCATTGGTGTCGGCGATCTTGACGCTGTGATTAAAGCCGGTGAGGCTGATGTCCTTTTCACGAGTGGAAATTTCAAACGGGCCCTCAACCTCGCTGGCCTCAAGGGAACCCATTTCCATATTCAGTTGGCCTTTTAACTTCTGAACCGTTAGGTCCGTGCGTGATGACGTGAAGCGCAGTGTCTGGGTGATGTTGCGGAATTGGACGGTACCGGGGTATTCGCCGTTCACCGTCACAGTGCCCGTCACGCCGGAGATTTCCACGTCCTGGCCCCGGCCCTCAAGCTCCACGTTGCCCTTTACGTCGCGTATTTCGGTCATGCCGCCCGACTTATGTGCACGGATCAGACCCTCGACCTGCGACACGCGGAGATCGCCGTGGTTGGCAGTCAGCGTCTGATCTCCGTGCAGGCCTTCCAGCGAGACTTCGCCCCGTTGGGTCGTGATCTCGGCCGAAGTGGCGACGGGTACGTTTAGAGTCACATCCAACCGCACGGCCCGCCCGCTGTTCGGCAGCGAGTCGAGATTGGACTGAAACTGGTAGTGTCCGGCCTGCTCAACAATTTCATATTTCAACTGGTCCGAGAGCTTCTTGGCCTCAGCATCATTCTCAGCTCGAATCGTCTCTTTCACCACCGCCTCAATGTCTGACCGATTCGCTGCGCTCACTTCGACGTCACCCCGCCGGTTCGCCAGCACCAGGCGGGGCTGAGGCTTGACCGCTATCGATACTGTTTTCGTGTAGGTGAACGAGTTCAGAAATAGACCAGCGAAATCCTCGTCGTCGACGTTAACCCCCATCGCCCGCGGCCACTCGTGCCAGGGACGCAATACGAGCCTGGAAACCACCGTGCCCAGCACCAGAATCAGCAACAGAAGAATGACCTCACTGCCGGAGAACAGCGAGGGCGGCGCCGTCTCAGGGTGGGCCTGCGCCTGGATGTAGTCGATGAGCTTCGATAGCCCCCAGAAGATGATGAGAACTGGCCAGAACTTGGCAAGAATCTGCCAAGGATGGACGACAGGGTTAAAATTCTGGTAAAGAAAGAGACCGCCGACCGTAATCAGGGTCAGTGCCCAGAAGATCGATCCTCGACGGTACGCATAAACGCTCATTCTTCCGACTCCCTATTCCCTTATACGAAAACAGCCGCCAGTTTGTTCCCATTCCTTACAGCCTGGGCCCCTCCGGTGGGCGCGGTGGTCGCGCCGAGTCCATCAGTTTCAAAATCCCAACTACTACCAACAGAACGGGCCAGGTCTTGCGGAAGCCTAGGTGAGGAACAAATTCCTCGAGCAGGAAAATCACCCCCAATACGATGAGGATGACCGGCCCAGTAAGACTGAGGCGGCGCGAGGACGGCGTTGTCGGTGGCAGACCCATTTCTTTCCTCAGATGTAGGGCCGGGACTCAGGTAATCGCCGATTGTCGATTTTCGATTGATTTGCAGGGCTTGTCCTCTGCGAAGAGTAAATCGGCAATCGACAATCATCAATCGGCAATGATCTAAGGGTCGGGGCTACTTTCGACCGATAGACTCAGAGGCTGATTTGACTCGTTCCAGTTCCAGGGCTAATTCTTTGATCTTGCCCTGGTGTTCCAGCTCCTCCGTGTACAACCGCTGGTGTACTTCCATTTCTTTATCGCGCAGTTTCGCCATGCTCGTGATGGCGACAACAAGAGCCACGAAGGCGAACACGGCCAACGGAACCAAGACACCAGCATCCATGATTAAGTCTCCTTGGGACCCAGCCGCATGATGCCAGCTTCGGCGTTAGCCCACCCGTTGGCTGGCCTTGGCTTTTTCGATCTCTAGCTCGAGCTCTTTCATCTTGCGCTGGTGTTCCATTTCCCGGATGCGCATTTCCTGGTGTACCTGCAACTCCCTCTCACGCGACTTGTACCAATACACGATAGCGACTATGGCCACGACCATCAGCGTACCCGCAATCGTCCCCACAATCGGGATCAGAAAAGGAAAGGGTATTCCTTCCATAATCTATCTCCTTTACCCGCTCGCCACCTGCTGGCTGGCTTTGGCTTTTTCAATCTCCAGCTCGAGCTCTTTCATCTTGCGCTGGTGCTCCATTTCCCGGATACGCAACTCCTGTTCACGGATACGCATTTGCTGGTGCGCTTGCAACTCCCTCTGGCGCGCAACGTACCAGAACACGATGGCGACGATGGCCACGACCATCAGCATCCCCGCAATCGGAATCAGTTAAAGATTATCTCCGGCGGGAGTAGCAGTAGCGAAGCGAAAAAGGGTGTTTCTCCCATGTCTGTCTTCTCAGCTCCTCTAACATCTAACCGGTACTAAAGGGCGGGGCCTTTCACGAGTTCCGTCCTGCCCCTCCACCACGAAGTGTGTTCCACCATACCGTTACACTGTCTTGCCGGCCTTGACCTTTTCCAGCTCGAGCTTAGCCTTTTCGATCTCCATCTCTTTCATCTTGCGTTCATGTTCCATTTCACGCATGCGTAGTTCCTGATGTGCCTGCAGTTCCCTTTCACGCATCTTTTTCATGCTTGTGACAGCCACGATGATGATCACCATCACAAAAGCTCCCAGAGGAACCACGATCCCCGGATTCATATCGAACATCAGACTCCTCCTCGCAGTAGTCTCGTGCCTTACATGCCTAGCGGACCCGGAATGTTGCTGGGGCCTCCCCCCTTGGGTGGACTCGGCAAATTGGAACCGGTCGGCGGCGGCACCGACGTTGAACCTTTACCCACACGCCGCTGGAGCAGGATTAAACCGATCACGATCAGCAGCACGGGCCAGAATTTGGAAATGTGCTCAAAAACATGAATGCCAAGATTGTCGAGCAGGAACAGAGCGCCCAGTCCAATCAGGAGGGCCGCGCCAATGGGCGCATTCATTTTGAAATCTCCTAGTCCTAGCCATTCTTCCGTGGGCAGCCCCGCGCTCTTGCGCTTTGCGGTCTGAAAGGAATCTATAACCATGTAAAAGTAGAAGGCCGCGGCGCCCAGGCCAAAAATAGTGTCAAACGGTCCGCGCACGCGGTCAGCGAGAGCGATGAGCGAGCCAAAGATTAGCACCTGCACCATGGCTTTCACGATCTGACCGTTATAGATGGAGCCCACGCCCGGGATGAAGCCCAAGAACAGTGCTAGCCCAGGATTGGGACCGATATTGGGGCCCAGGATCGGCGGCAAGACGGACCCTCGCAGGCGGGCGTCCAGGCAGCTCTCGCAATAAATCATGCCGCCTACTTCGCGCTTGCACTGGGGACACAAGGCCCGCCCGCATTGGCCGCAGAAGGCAACGGAATCAATATCTGGATGAAGTGAACATGTCATCGGATGTACCTCGCTTACGATAAACTAGGTCTGAGTCTGGCCCGTCGAGGCCTGGAAAGTTGCCGGCGACGCCAGCCAGCCAGGCTAGCTGGAAATCGTCGGGCAGTTTTTTATCCGTCGACCCGGGGGAAGAGCTGTCCGGTTTCGACTGCTGTCCCGGCTGCTCCCTGGATCCTTGGCTCTCTTGACCGGATTGCTGGCGAAGCTGTCGGAGCCGCGACTCAATCTCGTAGACTACGCGGAGGTCGTAATAGAACTTCTCGGCGCGCGCGTAGAACAGATGTCCGGTGCGATCGGCGCGGTGGACCCAGGTGCGTGGATTTAGGTCCGCCAGGGTGAACTGCCGCAGGTTAATGCCGGCGGCATCAATGATAATGGAGACCGAGAATACGGTCATCGCCACGCCGTAGACAACCCGGGCCTGCAGGGCCGGGCGGAAGAATGCTGTCAGCCGTTCGATCAGCGTCGGCTGGCGTTCGCCGATCGTCGCCAGCAGGATCTTCGGAATCAGCCAAGGAGTTGGTTCCGGATCCTCTGCTGAGCGGCAATACTCCATCGCCTGACGCACGTCGGCCAAGAGTTCCCGGCACCCAGGGCAAGCCCCGAGGTGCGCGTCAAACTCCAACTGTCGGGTCGCGTCCAGTTGACCTTCGAGATACTCGCTGACGAGATTTTCCAACTCCAGGTGCGTCATCGCTCTCTCCCCGCTTCTACTAGGGCCTCATACTGTCCATACGCTTTAGGAGTCGTGCAAGTTCCAATCGACCGCGATTGATCCGCGACTTTACGGTCCCTTCCGGCACACCCAAGACCTGGGCGATTTCCTCGTAGTCCAGGTCCTGAAAGTCACGCAGGATGACTGCCTCACGCATGTCAGGCGAAAGCTTGTCGAGCGCTGCCTGCAACATCTCCCGGCGTTCGCGGGCCTCGACCCTGGCTACGGGCCCCGCTCCGGCGCTGGGTTTTTCTTCCAGATGGCCCAGTTCGTCTTCGAGCGAGGAGGTGACGCGGTCCTTGCGGGTGCGGCGGTAGTGGTCCACCAGGTGGTTACGCGCCACGCGGTTGAGCCATGTGGAAAACGTCCCCTGCGCCGCATCGTAGGTCTTTAACGTATGGAAGACTTTGATGAAGATCTCCTGTGTGAGATCTTCGGCGTCGGCACCCCGCCCGGTGAACCGATAGCACACGCTATAAACCTTGCGGGAGTGGGCACTGAGCAGTTCCTCCCAAGCGGGGTTTTCGCCTGCCAAGCAGCGCTTGACAAGGTCCAGGTCGTGGTCCACGCCGGCGTTCGCTCCTCTGCTTCATCCACAAGAGACGATGCTTTCAGCCGGACAAGAATTCCCGGCCAACCACGGGATGACGGACGAACGCATTGCATTCTAGCAGAAACCGAGAAAGGCAATGAGGAGTGACAAGGACGAGGAACGCGCGAGCCCAACGCAACTTACCCGTCACTCGTCACTTTTCACTTTTCACTGCTTCTTTGTTGACATCCGTGCAGCCTTTGGATAGCTTGGCGGACGGGCAGGGGTTACGAACCCAGAAGGCTCTTCTTCTCTACTCCTTATGGCCAAGGGAGCTCGGCGATGGCTGGCGTTGGGCGCGACCGCTCTTGTACTGGGGCTGATGATCTACTGGTCCACCCGCAGCGCCGAGTGGCGGACCTTTGACTGGCACCACTTACGTTCTCTTTTGTTCCACGCGCACCCAGGCTATCTCGCCGCAGCCGTGGCGGCTACCTCCGTCAGTTATTTGCTGCGTGCCCTGCGCTGGAAATATTTCCTCGATCCGATCAGGTCGGCATCACTCTGGTTGCTGTTCGTAGCTCAAGTGCTGGGGTTTAGCTCCATCTACCTGATTGGCCGTCCTGGTGAAGTGGTTCGCCCCGCGCTGATCGCTCGCAGCGAGGGCGTCTCGTTTGCGTCGCAACTGACGATTCTCCTTCTGGAGCGGATCTATGACGTGGTCACTATGGTTATCCTGTTCGCTTTGGCGTTGGATTTTCAACCTCCTCATCTGACCACCCACAGGGCGGCGGCGACTCTGCGCAGGGTTCACGCAGGAGTTAGCTCCATCCTGGTGCTGACGGCGTTTTTGGTTGCAGGCCTCGCGCTGTTTCGCCTTTACACAGAGGCGTTGACCGCTTTCGTGCGGCGGGTCTTCAGGTTCCTGCCGCCCAAATTCGAATCCGCCTTGGAGGGCTTTCTTCGCTCCCTGGCTGCTGGGCTGGATTCCATCCGGAACTGGCGCGACTTCTTGGCGACGGTGCTGTGTACGGCGGTGCTGTGGGTCGCGAACGTTAGTTTCCTCTGGCTGGTATTTCGCAGCTTGGGAGGCGAAACAGCTCC
Source organism: Terriglobia bacterium (assembly GCA_035490955.1). Lineage (GTDB taxonomy): Bacteria > Acidobacteriota > Terriglobia > UBA7540 > UBA7540 > DATJKY01. The sequence goes on from DATJKY010000210.1 coordinate 13,303, forward strand.
GCTTTCGTGGTGGGCCGCTGCGCAGTGCCTCTTCTTTGCCGCAGTGGGCCTGATCGCGTCCTTGCCTGGTGTCGGTGGCGGGTTCCAGGTGGGCGTGATTCAAGGCCTCCGGCAACTCTTCCACGTCCAGACCGAAGCCGCTACGAGCGCCGGCATTCTGGCCTGGATCATTGTTCTGGCGCCGTGCCTGGCGCTCGGCTTGCTGGCGCTGCTTTGGGAAGGGCTGACTTTCAGCAAGCTGGGCGACATTGCTCGTGAAGAGCAGAAGGCCGTATCAGCCATCGACACAACCGACTCCTGAGTTATGAGGTGCCCTTTCTGCTCAACGGTTGAAGACAAAGTGGTGGACTCGCGCGAGGCCAAAATCGGCGACGTCATCCGCCGGCGGCGGGAATGCGCAAAGTGCGGGCGCCGCTTCACCACCTATGAGCGCATCGACGAAATCCCTCACATGCTGGTCAAAAAGGACGGCCGCCGCGAAAAGTTCGACCGCCAGAAGCTGCTGGCCGGCCTCCTTAAGGCCTGCGAGAAGCGGCCCATCCCTACCAGCAAGCTGGAGGAAATCGTCAACCAAGCCGAGGCCTACGTTGCCGAGTCACCCGACCGAGAGCGGCCGACAAAAGCCGTGGGCGAACTGGTGATGAACCGGCTCAAGAAGCTCGATAAAGTGGCTTACGTGCGCTTTGCTTCTGTCTACCTCGACTTCAAGGACGTCCGAGAATTCATGGACGAACTCAAGGATCTGCTGAAGGCGCGCCGGAGGTAGACGCCCCCATGGCCGATTTTCGATTGCAGATCGTCGATTGAACACTTCGATTTGCGACATTAGGTTGCTGTCGATCGTCAATCATCAATCGGCAACCGTCAGTCTTCTAGGGCCTGTTCCAAACAAAGGCACCGAAAGTATGGAAGGTCTCAAATCCTAGGCGCTCATAAAGCCTCACTGCACCCCGATTCACGTCGGTGACGGTGAGTGACACCTCCTGGAAACCCTGTCGCTGCAACTCCTCAAAGGCTGACTTAAGCATAAACGAACCTAAACCAGCCCCCTGGAATTCCGGCACCACAGCAATTTGAGGGATATGAGCAGTAATGGGGCGAACGGCAGTCAAGGCCAATACGCCAGCCAGTTTTCGCGTGGCATCGTGGATGACTACTAAGGATGCTGGCTCTATGAACTCACCGCACCCTCGCATCTGAACAATGTTTTCGATGAGGCGGGCCGCACCGGCTGCGGAGCTGTATTGGTCGTTGATGACGGCGTCGACGTGGTCGCGATACGTATGGTAAAGTAACGAGGCGGCCTGCCGGTCGAATTTCCGTTCCCAGCGTTCCGAGATGAAGGCATCCGCAAGGCGTTCGGTCGTGACGGCGTTCGGAGTCGGCCGGGGCAAGGGCACGCTACGGTGTGCCCGACTAGGGGTTAGTGGCAGCAGCATGAATTTTCGCAGATAACTCTTGAAACGCCGGGGCAGGAAGGCTGGCTCAAGCTCCTCGGCGCGGAAGTGGGGCAACTGAGCCTCGATGCGAAGGATACCGGGCGTGGCCATCAGCGTTTCAAGAACGTGTTCGAGGAGGAGTCGTGCGCACGCTTCTCTGCCCGGCTCCACAAACAAGTCTCCGATCAAGGCCTTTTCCGCTTCGTAAAGGAAGAAGCTGTAGCCGCCTATCTGGCGCTCGTCTATCAGGGCGTACCCCGTCAAGCGCCTTTCGTTCAAGCAGGCGGCGATGAGGCGGGCGGATGCGGAATAGTCCCAGTGCAAGTTCGCACGCCAAGCTTCGGATTCTGCTGCGAGCAGCGCGGCGAAGTCACCGGCGTCGAACTGGCGAATGTCAACTATCTCGGTCGCCAAGTTAACCTCTCTGGGTCGGCGAGCCGCCGACCGACAAGCCGCAAACCCAAAGGTCTGTGCTAAAGGAAGATCGGCTCGACAGATTCTTAGCGCCCTACCGGTAAAGAAACGCGGCGAGAGTATAACCCAAAAATAGATGCCAGGATTGCGTAATTGACGGATTGAGAGATTGAGTCATCGGGTCATCGAGCCGTACCTGGACCTCCGTTTTTGAAGTCGGCGCGGTTGTTAGCGGGGAAGCGGTAGAGCTCAAAGACGGAGGTCACGCTACCTGCTATTTCATGTCAAGTGAGCGATATAATTGTCGCGGATTTGAGCTGATGATACTTGCCGAGTCAGGTAAAGGAACCGATGGCCCGATCACTGATGGCTCAAATGACTTAATGACTCCAATGGCCCGTAGTCCCGCGCCGCTCCCCCATATCCACACCGCGCCCGTGGATACCCCCATGCCGCGCGTGTTTCGCCACCGGCTGGAGTACATCGCAGTTCGCGCCGTTCTGGGCCTTTTGGGTTGGCTTCCGCTCCGCCTGGCGCGTCTCATCTGTGAAGGTTTGGCGGTGGCTAGCTACTGGTTATGGCCGCGGTTGCGGCGCGTAGGTCTTTTCAATCTTTGGCTGGCGTATCCACAGTGGTCCAGCCGTCAGCGCCGTCGCGTGCTGTTTGGAAATTTCCGCGGCCTGGGACGGATGCTCGCGGACTTCGCCAGCTTCCCGCGCTGGAATCGGGGCAATATCGAACGTTTGATCGTCTATGACGGGTTTGAGCACTACACAGAGGCCATGAGGAAAGGGAGGGGCGTTCTCTTTTTGACGGCTCACTTCGGCAACTGGGAGCTGAGCTCATTTGCCCACGGTTTGTACGGCCACCCTTTGAACTTCGTCGTGCGGGAAATGGACAACCCTCTTCTGGACCTGATGGTGAACCGCTATCGCTGCCTGAGTGGTGGCCGGGCGGTCTACAAACATGATTCTGCTCGCGAAACGATGCGCGCCCTGCATCGCGGTGAGGCAGTGGGTATCCTGATGGATCAGAACATGTTGCCAGGTGAGGGCGTGTTTGTTGACTTTTTTGGTCGCCCGGCCTGTACCACCACGGGGCCAGCTCGAATCGCGCGCAAAACCGGAGCGGCCATTGTGCTCGGGTTGGTTATCTGGGATGCGCACTTGAGCAGGTACCGGTTACGCTTCGACCCGGTGAAGTGGATCAAACGGGAAGACCCGGAAGAGGAAATCGTTGCCAATACGGCCAATTTCACTGGGCTCATCGAAGAGTATGTGCGACGCTACCCCGACCAATGGCTGTGGGCGCACCGGCGTTGGAAAACGCGGCCGGCGGCGGAGCCTCCCCTGTATCCCGTTTGAACGACTGCGATTGGCGAATTGGGAGTGGCGAGTAGTTCTGAGCGCTGAGTTCTGAGTTATGAAAAGGGTATCTGCGGGAGCCGTTTTATTACTTAGAAATTCATCACTCAGAACTTCTACCGACTCTCTATTCGCGACTCCCTACTCCCGCAAGAGGTTGCCATGACCATCGATGAGATTGTGCGGCTAGTCGACGGAAGACTGCAAGGTGACGGCTCGCACGAGGTTCACGATGTCGCCAGCCTCGAGCGCGCGGGGCCAGACGACCTGACCTTTGCCGAGGGAGCGCGAGGTTTGGCGAAAGCGGGCGCCAGCCGCGCCGGGTGCATCCTGGTGCCGGACGGAGTCTCACTTCCCCAGTTGACTACGGTGGCGGTGCCGCGGCCGAAACTCAGCTTTATCCGGATTGCCGACGTTCTTCGGCCTAAGCCTGCAACCACGCCCGGAATCCATCCCTCGACCGTCGTCGATCCGCAGGCGAACCTCGCCGAGGACGTCTGCGCCGGGCCGCAGGTAGTGATCGAGCGCGGTGTTACGGTGGGGCCGGGAACAAGGTTGGGAGCAGGAGTGTTCCTGGGCGAGGGGGTGGCGCTAGGCTCGCAGTGCTTACTCTATCCGAAGGTCACCGTTTATCCGGGTGCCCGCATCGGGAACCGTGTCGTCCTGCACGCTGGCGTTGTGGTTGGCTCGGATGGGTTCGGTTACGTCTTCGCCGAAGGCCGGCAACACAAGTTTCCCCAACTGGGCGGGGTGATCATCGAGGATGACGTTGAAATCGGCAGCAACTCCACGATCGATCGGGGATCGTTGGGTACTACGGTGATTGGCACCGGCACAAAGATAGACAACCTCGTGCAGGTTGCCCACAATGTGAGAATCGGTCGCCACTGTCTGATCGCTGCGCAAACAGGCATATCGGGCAGCGTGGAGATTGGAGACTACGTGGTGCTGGGAGGACAGGTAGGTGTCGCCGACAACGTTCGGATTGAGGACAACGTCACGGTCGGCGCCCAGGCTGGCATCCCCAGCGGGAAGGCCTTACGCAAGGGGATGACCTATTGGGGAACTCCGGCGCGCCCCCTGCCCGAATTCAAGAAGATGTACGCCCACCTCAGTCATCTGCCGAGTTTTGTGGAGAAGATCGGGCGCCTCGAGCGGCGGTTGGCCAAGTAGGTGTCTTCGGATGATGGCAAGAGAGCGCCACACCAACAACGTGACGAGAGGCAAGCCTCCACGGCGCCCCGTAGATTGGCACGTGGCTCGGTCTGCATCTCGGGTAAAATTATAATTGTGCGAGGCAAAGTCAGCACCGCGTGCTTAGTGCTTCTGGCGCAGGTTAACCTCCTGTGGGTGGCCGCGGTGCACCGCCACGAGGAAGAGGCCGTCCCGGCGCGAGCCACCGCGACCTCCAGCGGAGACCCGCACTCCCGGCCGGGGTTGGCGAGGAGCCTGCTGTGCACCCCGTGCCAGCTTGTGCGGAACGGAGCCGCACGGCCCACCTTGGGCACACTGGCGCCGAGTCCCGCAAACTCGACCTCCATCGCTTTCACGTTTCACCCCGGCAAGTTCGCTTTCCACCGGCCGTCCGTCACCTACGGTCGCGCTCCTCCCCTGGCCTAAGTTCCTCCCTTGTTATTCTTTCCAGCCAGCAAGACACCTTGGCAAGATGCGCCGGTGAGCGACCTCGGTAAGAAGCATTCTTCCGTTCGCAAGACTATTCTTTTGTTGGTGGTGCTGAGATGCGTGAGAACTGTCTGTTGGCAACTGAGCGTGGACGTCTAATGATGATGGTCCTATTCCTTGTTTACCCGGCCGTAGCAGCCACCACGGCCGGAGGGCAACAAACGCCCGTGAAGATTGACCTTGAACAGGCGATCCAGATCGCCATCGCCCACAACCATGCCTTGAAGGCGGCGCGGACCCAGATCCAGCAGAGCCAAGCGCAGGAGATCACGGCGTCCCTTCGGCCTAACCCCGTATTCTCGGCAGACGTCAGCTTTGTACCCATCTTCAGCCCTTCCTACTTTGGTACCCCTGTTTCTGAGAATCCGCTGCCGCCGGAGTTCGATGCCGGAGTAGCCTATACCATTGAGAGGGGACACAAAAGGCAGGCTCGCACCCAGGCGGCGCGCGACCAGACTGCCGTCACGCGCTCGCAGATCAGCGAAAACGAACGGACGCTGACCTTTAACGTTGCCCAGCAGTTCGTTGCCGCTCTGCTCGCGAAGTCCACCCTGGAGTTCGCCCTGAAAGACCTGGCCAGCTTCGAGCAAACTGTAGGCATCAGCGAAGTACGCTACAAGGCGGGGGACATCAGTGAGAATGACTTTCTTAGGATCAAGCTGCAGTTGTTGCAGTTTCAGACCGACGTTTCCGCCGCACAACTGTCTTTGGTGCAGGCCCTGGCCAGCCTAAGGAGTTTCCTTGGCTATGAATCTGTTCCGGATGGTTACGACGTGGTGGGCGACCTGGCTTATACCCCACTTCATGTGAACCTTCAGGACTTGCAGGTCGTGGCCCTGGGACTGCGGCCCGACTTCCTGGCTTCCCAGCAGAGTGTGACCGCCGCCCAGAGCCAGTATCAACTGGCCCGCGCCAACGGCAAGCGCGATTTGACCCTATCGTTCACGTACAACCACACCACGGGGCTCAATACCGCCAGTTTTGGCGGGGCCATTGAGCTTGCGTTCTTTGACAAGAACCAGGGCGAGATCGCTCGCACCAGGTATGCCATCACCCAGTTCGAAGAAAGCAGGACAGTGACGCAACAGATGGTAATGACTGACGTGCGGACTGCCTATGAAGCAACCCGAACCGATGGACACGTAGTGGAGCTCTATCAGTCCGGGTACCTGAAGGCGGCGCAGGAATCGCGGGAGATCAGTGAGTTTGCCTACCAGAAGGGCGCGGCTAGCCTCCTGGACTTCCTGGATGCAGAGCGCAGTTATCGTGCCACGCAACTTGCCTACCGTCAGGCGCTTGGAACCTACATGCTGGACGTCGAGCAACTGCGGGAAGCAGTAGGGAAAAGGAATCTGCCATGACCAGGAGTTTTGAGTCTAAGGTCCGAATCCGTGAGCCGGGAATGGCGAGTTTCGAAGCCCATCGCGGCCCTGCCAGCCTGTCCGTGTTTCTTTTGCTGCTTTGCGGGATCACCTCAGGGTGCGGGCGGCGCGATGTGGACTTGACTGAGTCAACGTCCTACGGCGTCAACCCACAGGCAGACCCCAAAGCACAGCTTTTCACCGTCCCCCAGAACCAGATGTCTCACGTGCAGGTCGTGAAGGTGGAACGCTCACGCCTTGAGCGCGTGCTGCGTCTTACTGGGTCTGTAGCCTACGATGCCTTCCAGACCACCCCGATCATTACCCAGGTGAGCGGACCCGTGTCGCGCATCATGGTGGCACCCGGCGAGGTGGTGCGCAAGGGCCAGCCGATGCTCTATGTTTCCAGTCCTGACTACGCGCAACTGCGCACCAATTATCTGAAAACGAGGGACGCCCTGTCCCTTGCGGAAAGGAACTATGCTCGCTCCGAAGAACTCTACGCCCACGGGGCCGTCTCCCAGGCGGATTTGCTTCAGTCGGAATCGACACGCAACCAGGCTAGAGCAGATTTTGAAGCGGCGCAGCAGGCCTTGAAGGTGCTCGGTCTACTGGACCTTGACAGTCTGCTCAAAGGTCCGCCTTCGCCCGAGATTCCTGTGCTCGCACCCATCGCCGGCGAGGTCGTGGAACGTCTCGTAGGTCCGGGGCAGGTGGTACAGTCGGGAGCGACGCAGTGCTTCACGATCTCCAACATGAGCACCGTCTGGGTGCTCGCGAATGTCTACGAGCACGATCTTGGCTACGTGAGGGAGGGCGACCCGGTGAGCATCCGGACGGACGCTTACCCAACCGTGTTCCGGGGAAGGATCTCTTACATTGCACCCGCGTTAGATCCTGCCTCCCGGACGCTCCAGGTGCGTATTGTCACGGAGAATCCGGGCGCAAAGCTGAAGAAAGACCTCTACGTGACGGTGAGCGTCCAGGCCGGCACGATGGAGAATGCGCTGACTGTGCCGGATGCGGCAGTCCTGCGGACCACCGAAAATGAGCCCTTCGTCTACGTCGCGACTGGGCCCAGCAAGTTTGCCCAGCGCCTGGTGCGCATCGGCGAGAGCCAGGGCGGCCGTACACACATCTTGACTGGCCTGCAGCCCGGGGAGCGAGTCGCGGCCGACGGCAGCCTGTTTTTGCAATTTGCCAACTCACTCCAGCGCTGAAGATGTTTATGGATGCGGATTGCGGACTGATTGCAGGCCGCCGGTCGGCGGCACTCGGCAGACGGGCATACTGGATTAGCAGTCCGCGGTCACCCACCGGCAACCAGTCATGATTCACCGCATCGTTCAACTCGCGCTCCGTCAGCGGTTCTTGATCGTGATGATGACCGTCTCCATTGCGGTGGCAGGCATCATCTCCTTCCGCCGCATGGCGGTGGACGCCTATCCCGACCTTTCGCCACCGATGGTTGAGGTCATCAGCCAGTGGCCGGGCCATGCTGCCGAAGAGGTCGAGCGTCTGGTTACGCTTCCCATCGAGTTGGAAATGAACGGCGTGCCACAACTGGTCTTCATGCGGTCTATCTCGCTTTACGGCCTCTCTGATGTGCGGCTGACCTTCGAGGAGGACACAGACAATTACTTTGCTCGCCAAGTCGTGTTCGAGCGGCTGAGCGCCGCCAACGTCCCTTCCGGAGTGTCGCCGGGCCTCGCACCGCTGTTCAGTCCCAGTGGTTTAGTCTACCGGTACGTCATCGAGAGCCCTGATCGCACCCCTCAGGAACTGAAAACCATCGAGGACTGGGTACTGGAGCGGGCCTACAAGTCGGTGCCCGGCGTTGCCGATGACTCCGGCTTTGGCGGCACGGTGATGCAATACCAGGTGCTGCTCGATCCGGCCCGCATTTACGGCTATCACCTCACCGTGCCCCAGGTCTTGACCGCCCTGGCGGCCAACAACGCCAACACCGGCGGCGGGTTTTATTCTCAAGGTGGGCAGTTCTACTACGTCCGCGCCCTGGGCTTGGCGCGCGACACACGTGATATCGGCGAGATGGTGGTGGCCAGCAACAATGGAGCGCCGGTGCGCATTCGCGATATCGGCGAGGCCACTATCGGGCACGCGCCGCGCCTCGGAGAATTCGGGTTCCAGGAGCGGGAAAAGAATAACGATGATGCGGTGGAAGGTGTCATCCTGATGCGACGCGGCGAGCAAGCGCAAACCGTGCTCCAAGGCGTCCAAGCCAAGACCGACCAGCTCAACCGCGAGCTACCGCCCGACGTCAAGGTGCGCCCCTATTACGACCGTAGCGATCTGGTGCGGCTGACTACGGACACAGTCGAGGGCAACCTGCTGCGTGGCATGGTCCTGGTGCTGATTGTCCTGGTCTTCTTCCTGGTCAGCTTACGGGCGGCGTTGATTACCGCTTTCACCATCCCTGTGTCATTGCTCTTTTCTTTCATCCTTCTACACGCCCACAACATTCCTGCCAATCTGCTCTCCATTGGCGCCATCGATTTCGGCATCATCATTGACGGTACGGTGGTGATGGTCGAGAACATCTACCGCGAGTTGGCGGCCCGCGAGGGCCAGACCTACCATATCTACGACGTGATCGTGGCCGCGGCCAAAGATGTGGACCGGCCCATCTTTTACTCTGTGGCGGTGATCATTGCCGGCTACATGCCGATCTATGTTCTGCGAGGACCTTCCGGTCTGCTCTTCCATCCCATGGCCGACACGATGTCCTTCGCATTGATCGGGGCGCTGCTCTTCACCCTAACGCTGGTACCCGTGCTTTGCTCGTACGCGTTCCGGAAGGGCGTCCGGGAAAGTAGGAACCGCCTCTACGATTGGGTTAAACAGGAATACGCTGTCGAGCTCGCTTGGTGCCTCAAGCATCCCGCGGTCACGATGGTCGCGGCCACCGTGGTGTTTGGCGCCACATTGCTCCTCGTTCCTTTGATCGGAGGCGAGTTCATGCCGCACTTGGACGAGGGGGCGCTGTGGGTGCGCGCTACCCTGCCGTACACCATCTCATTTGAGGAGGCCAGCAAGATTGCTCCCCAGATCCGCCAGATTCTTGTGTCTTACCCGCAGGTGACTGTCGTGGGTTCCGAACTGGGCCGCCCGGACGACGGCACGGATCCGACCGGTTTTTTCAACTGCGAATTTTATGTAGGTCTGAAGCCCTATAAGGACAGCTCCTGGAAGACGCCAGGTGGAATTCACACCAAGGAAGAACTCACCGACGCGTTGCGCCAGAAGCTGGAACAGTTCCCGGGTATCATCTTTAACTTTACCCAGCCTGCCGAGGACGCGGTCGACGAGGCCCTGACAGGCTTGAAGAGCGCCCTAGCGGTGAAGATTTACGGCGCTGACCTGAGCGTCCTACAAGACAAGGCCGTACAGATCAAGAATGTACTGGCGCGGGTACCGGGGTTCAGGGAGCTGACCGTGGTGCGGGAGCTCGGCCAGCCGAGCCTGCTCGTCGATGTCGACCGGGCCAAGATTGCGCGCTACGGGATCAACGTGGC
>DATJKY010000211.1:0-5602 GCA_035490955.1 Terriglobia bacterium
GTATAGCATGAGCGGCAAGGCACCACTTGCTTCTCCATATCAGTCTGGCTACGTTTGAAGCGTGGTTGAAAAGGGCAGGTGAGACATAACATGACGAAGGTTGCGCTGTCATTAGTGAAAGACGATCTTTCAAAATACCTGCGATGGGCAGAGAAAGAGGGCATCGTGATCACTCGTCACGGTCGGCCTGCAGGAATACTGATTGGGTTTGAGTCGGAAGACGATTGGTTTGACTACCGTCTGGAGAATGATCCTCGGTTCTTGCGCCGCATGGAGCGCGCGAGACTGAGCATCCGGGCAGGCCACGGCGTGCGTGTTGAAGATGTAGCGAAAAGAAACTCGGTGCCCTCTCACTAATGCGCCAGTCTTGTCGACAGACGGGTCTCAACACTCCACTACGTTCACCGCCAACCCTGCCAGCGAGGTCTCCTTGTAGCGCGACTGCATGTCAAGGCCCGTCTGGTACATCGTCCGCATGACTTGGTCGAGCGATACTTTGTGCCCACCCTCTTCGTTCATCGCCATGCGTGCAGCGTTGACTGCCTTGACGGCGCCCAGTGCATTTCTCTCGATGCAAGGGATCTGCACTAAGCCACCGATCGGATCGCAGGTCATTCCCAGGTTATGCTCCATGGCGATCTCGGCTGCATGTTCGACATGCTCATTGGTCCCGCCTAAAGCCGCGGCCAGCCCTCCGGCCGCCATCGAACACGCCACGCCCACTTCACCCTGACAGCCGACCTCCGCTCCGGAGATGGAGGCGTTCTCCTTGTAGAGCACTCCGATGGCGCCTGCCGTCAGAAAGTAGCGGAGGATCCCGTCCTCGTCCGCACCATCCACAAAGCGCTCGTAGTAATGGGCAACCGCCGGGATCACTCCAGCCGCTCCATTGGTGGGGGCAGTCACCACCCGCCCGCCGGCCGCGTTTTCCTCGTTCACCGCCATGGCAAACAGGTTCAGCCAATCGACAATCGCGAGCGGGTCAGAAGTGCCACGCAGTTGGAGCTTCTCATAGAGCCGTGGTGCCCGCCGTCGCACGTTGAGCCCTCCGGGAAGAATGCCCTGGGTCACGAGGCCTCGGTCGGTGCAGTCCTTCATCGCCTGCCAGATCCGTTTGATCCCCGCCCGAATCTCCTCTTCGCTTCGCCAGCACTTCTCGTTCTCGAGCGTCAGCATCCAGATCGACAGGCCGTGCTCATGGCACAGGCGCAACAGGTCGGCCGCAGTGCGGAAATGATACGGAAATTCCGACTCTGCCCCGCCCGCTTCAGCGCCTGTTTGTTCGCCTTCCTCCACCACAAAGCCGCCCCCGATAGAGTAAAACACTTTGCTCACCAACGGCTCCGCCGCCGGGCCATAGGCTGTGAAGCGCATGCCGTTCGAGTGACCCGGCAACACCTGGTTCCGATGAAACAGAAGATGCTCTTCTCGGAAAGGAATCCAGTGACTCTCCAATAGCCTCAGCCGCTCTTCCTGGCGAATCTTTCGGACCTTGTGGTCAACCGTGTCCGGGTCGACTTCGTCCGGGACCTCGCCCGCGAGACCGAGTAGAATCGCCCGGTCCGTCCCGTGACCTTTCCCTGTCAGGGCCAGCGAGCCGAACAACTCAACCCGGATTTCAACCGTTCGGCCGAGCAGCCCTGCATCTCTTAAGCTCTCAACAAACTGGCGCCCTGCCCGCATCGGTCCAACCGTATGGGAGCTGGAAGGTCCGATTCCGATTCTAAAGAGCTCGAAAATGCTCGTCACAGCGCTTTTATACCTTGCATCCTGGTCATCAAGACCTGCCCGCCGGGTTTGGTGCGAGCCGGACGCCTTTCCAAGCCTATACCCTCTCCCATTGTAGGCCATAGAGGGCCGTTTGGGTTCGCCACTCATCAGTGCCTTTCCCCTCTCCCCAGTTAACCCCAGGCAGGAGAGAGTGGCCGAGGTACGAAGCCGGGTGAGGGGGCAATGTAGATCGTCGGTACTCCTCACTTCCTCCATGGCGGAGTTCGAAATTAGCTGACCGAAGAAATGGAAGAACCGCAGGGCTTGAAAAACGAGCCCTGCGCTACAATTTCGGGCAGCCAATTCAAGCCTCGAGAAGGCGGCCGAGGTCGGTTCATTGCCGGCCTGCCCGGATTTCAGATGGCAGATGGAAGATTCCTATGAGACTGGAAGCCTCACTTTGAGCAGCCGACCCGAGCGCTCCGCTTTGCTCTCTTCATGCTATGCTCCGTGCGCATGGGCGGAGCCTCTTATCCCCGAGTGGCCACTTTCCGTAGCGCACGGGCGCTCGCGGACCATCTTAACGATCTCGGCTGGTCTCTCCCATTCGACGACTCCATTCTTGCGGCTGCAGCCTCACCCCTCGCGCAGCCCTTGGAGATTTCCTGCGCTAGCGGGCGGAAGCGCATCGGCAACCGCTTTGCTGTACAGCCCATGGAGGGTTGGGATGGCGAAAGCGACGGCCGTCCTTCAGAACTCACTCGCCGGCGGTGGCTACGCTTCGGGCGAAGCGGTGCCAAGCTGATTTGGGGCGGTGAGGCCGTGGCCGTGCTGCCCGAGGCGCGTGCTAACCCCCATCAGCTGGTCCTGAATGCGCGCACCGCGCCGGCCCTCGCTGCGCTGCGCGCCGAAATGGTAGAGGCGCATCGCCTGCGGTTCGGCTCGAGCGACGACCTCCTGGTCGGCCTTCAGCTTACCCACTCCGGGCGCTTCTGCCGGCCGCGCGAAAAGACACGTCTTGAACCCGTCATCGTGTATCACCATCCCATCTTGGATGCCAGGTATCCGTCAGCCGCCGCAGTGGACCCGATCGACCCGGCGGAGGTCGATCGCATCGTCACTGCTTTCGGGGAAGCGGCCCGTCTCGCTCACCACATTGGCTTCGACTTCGTGGATTTGAAGCATTGCCACGGGTACCTCGGGCACGAGTTTCTCAGCGCCCATCACCGACCCGGTCCTTACGGGGGCCCTTTCGAAAACCGCTCTCGCTTTCTGCTGCAGCTCGTGGAGGCAGTCCGGGCGTCGGCGTCCGGTTTGGAGATTGGGGTCCGTCTCAGCGCCTACGATTCAATTCCATTTGGTCGCGATGCACAAACCGGACGAGGCATCCCGGCCGAGGGGCCCCGGCCTTATACCTGGGCCTTTGGGGTTGACTCCGAAGAGCCCACCCGACCGGATCTGACAGAGGCTAAGCGATTGCTTCGGCTCCTCGGTGGGCTGGGTGTGCGTCTGGTGAACGTCAGTGCCGGCAGCCCTTATTACAGCCCGCACATCCAGCGGCCGGCTTTGTTTCCACCCTGGGACGCCTACCTGCCGCCGGAGGACCCACTGGCCGGTGCGGCGCGGTTGCAGGTGGCAGCGAGGGAACTAAAGGCCGACACCCCGGATCTGTTGGTGGTGTCTTCCGGCTGGTCTTACCTTCAGGAATACCTGCCTCACTTCGCTCAAGCCGCAGTGCGCACCGGTTGGACGGACTTTGTGGGATTGGGCCGGATGATGTTGGCCTATCCTGAACTACCTACTGATGTGCTGGAGCGAGGGGGGCTCGATCGCAGGAAGCTGTGCCGTACTTTCAGCGACTGCACCAACGGGCCGCGCAACGGCTTAGTCTCCGGGTGCTATCCCTTGGACCCGTTCTACCAGGCACGGCCGGAGGCGACACAACTTCAAAGCTTTAAGCAGGGGAGGCCGTCCTGATCCAAGTCGCAGCTCCACAGGGCACGGTGGCGACTCCGCAACCATCTCAGCCCGCGCCACAGAGACGTTGCACCGACGACTCAAGTACCTGCCGTGTCAGAGAACAACGCTTACCATCCTGAAGTGGCATGAGACGGTCACCCACCTTCTGTGCGCTCGCAGTCAACCTGTGCTGGTGTGCGCGCTTTTCGCTCGACTAGGAATTGTGTCGAATCCTGGGAACCAACAGTGCACTCGCATTATCTAATATGGTGCGAAGAGAATGTATAGGAGGGTAGGAAAGGACGAAACCAATGAACACTAACAAGTCAAAGTCAATCTTAACAACAACGGCCTTCGTGCTGTTTTTCACAGGCACTGCGTTCGCTGGATTTCCCGGCCATCACAATTCCGCCAGGAAGTCGGCGGACGTGGATTTTACGCAGACCACGAAGGTCCCTAACGGCCCAACACTCCAGCCCGGTACCTACAAGGTAGCTTTGCTCAACAGCGACGCCAGCGCAGATGAAGTTGGGTTTTACCGGGATGATAAGCTTGTCGGTGAAGCGGCAGTCAGGCTCGTCGATCAAGGCAACAAGATCCGGGAGACGGAAGTCTATGCCAACATCCAGGACGACCACAGCCAGCTTGTCACCGAAATGGATCTCAGCGGCTGGACTGAGAAGGTTATCTTTAGCCAGTCCGATACAACCAGCGGCTCCGGTGAGTAATTCATCCACGACGGAATGAGTCGAAGGGCGGCTTGCTCGTCGCCCTTCTGCTTATTACCGTGCTTATTTGCCATCTGCGATGCCCACTCTTCAGAAAGGGAAGTGGGAATGAAGGCTGTAGCCGGCATCTTCACTTCACGAGCTGCTGCTGAGCACACCGCCCGGGAGCTGCGGTCGATAGGCTTGCCCAACGATAGAATCACTCTGGTGATTCCCGCCTGAATGATGTCTTAACTAACCCAGGTTGGAATTCTTAAGGGAATTGGCAGCGCTGATGGCGGAGCGGTGACCATCGTCCGCAAGAGATGACCCGTGTTCTGCCACCACCCGTGGAAAACCTGACCGTCGGTATGGCGAACCTGTAACGGACGCCAGCTAATGAGGCCGTCTTGGGACCAAACGGCGATAGCTAGATCCTCTGTAAGCTGCTCCTGAGGCCACAGGGCATCGACGCCGCGAGCAAGCCAAGGGCGTCGCTCAGGATATCCCGTAGCGCCGACCTTTAAGTCGGTACTGTCGATTTCAGATTGCGGATTCCGGATGCCGGATGCCTCAACAGTGACGCATCGCGTGTCCAGTCGCAGCCCGGCGCGCAGTGCTTTGAGCGCGCTCTCCTTCGCGCTCCAAAGCAGAGCCGAAAGCCGAGGCCGGTCCGGCGCCGGCGCTTCGGCTACGAGCGCCTGCTCTTCGGGGGTGAAATAATCAGCCACAAAACCGTCGCTACGTGGCTCGATTATTTCCAGATCACAGCCCAATGCCGCGCCGGACGGGGCGACCGCGCAAAGCGCACTACCAGCGCGGTGGCTGAGCGAAACAGCAACTGCGGCCGGTTTGTTTGCGAAAAAGACCTCGGGCGCGCCGGACGACGCCGGGCGTAGTTCTATGTCCGTCAGGGCCTGAGGGTGAGATGGCAAATTCAGATAAGCGGCCAAGGCGCGTTTCGCCGTCCAGCGTCCCAGCCGCCAGTCGGCGCGGCGCTTGGCAAAGCGCATGCCGTTCAGGCGGGCAGCCTCATTCGCGCTCAGCCAATCATGGTCCTGCGGCGCGTCCGCTTCGGTCTGTTCCAGCCAATAGACGTTCATGGCAAAAGAGGGGAAAGCGGGAAAATGGGAAAACGGTTTCAATGATCACCTCGGCGGTTCCCTATTTCCCTCTTGCCCTTTTCCTCCTCTTCCCCTTTCCCCCTTCCCCCCTCCCCCCTTTAG
>DATJKY010000212.1:0-2565 GCA_035490955.1 Terriglobia bacterium
GCTCATTATCGGGGGGATCCTCTCCAACCTCTCGCGCCGTCAATTTCGTCGATGATAGAGACGTTTCGGACCAGTGCTTCCCGTTGTCGCTACTGAGGCATTGACCCAGTAACCGACGCAGGTAGGGGCCATTGTAGACACGGTCGGCGAACAGGTGGCGTAGCCAGGGAAACAGCCGGTGGACGGCCTCAATGGTAACGGCCACGCCAGGTGGCGCCGGCGGCGGCGCTTCCCTGACGCCGTTCGGTGCCGAAGTCACAATGGGAACGGGCCGCCCTGGCTCCGAGCTGGGGTTGCTGTCCGGCTCTCCGGTTAGTGCATTCCACTGGTGTCGCGAGGTTCGCCTTGCTGATAGGGCGCGTTCGGCGCCTGGTCGCGGTCCAGCCGCCACGGAGGCGCACCCGGCGAGCGGCAAGACGACGAAGAGCGCAGCAAGGCATCTCGGCCAGTGCATCAGTCCCCCGACCGGCGAACCCATCAGCATAGACAACAAGCTGAAGTAACTGGCGCCACCATTGCAAACTCAAGTCCGAACCTATAGAGAACATTCATGGCCGAGACGGGATCGTGATCGGAGGAGCCCCCCGGCGCGCGCGAAGTCAGCGCACCGGGGAAACCCCTGCGCAAAGCCTATATCTCTGCGGAGGCTCTTGCCACGCAAGCATGGAAGGGCAATCAATCGTGACGGATGACCCCGTGGAACTTGACGAACATCGCGGCATGGCCGCTCAGAAATCGACTGAAATTCGTCGGCGCCTCCACCAAGTTCAGGCCGACCAGGCAGCCCTGCGACGCCGCCAAGAGGAATTCGAGAGGCACGCCCTCGCTGCTCCGTCGACGACGTGGGCCGAGGCTGCAGCAGAGGCGCGATATCTGATCCTGCTTTTCGCGGAGACGTCCGAGGCGAGGAATCCGCGACGCCAAGAGCTGATCGCAAAGGTGCTCGACGATCTTGCCCGCTTATCCGACTGAACCGAGAGGAGGGCGCTCGGCGCTCACGCCGTCAAAAATTCCAAGCCAGATTAGCAGTTCGCCAGGTAAGCTTGGTCCGAGCGCGAAGCCGAACTGATTAACGGCGACCACTTCGCTGACGCCACGGGCCCTATCGCTTTACCGGCAGTGAGGTCCGAGGCGTGGGAGAGACAAGTCAGGTTTAACCGGGACAGTTCCGAGTGCAGCAACGATCAACGGGTCGGATTGCGGAAAGTAAAGTTTCGAAGACGAGGCCTCTACTCCGGTCTTTCATCTCGAGGGGGACTGAGAGGCGTCTTCGCCGATGTCGGTTCACGCTCGCACCGAGGCGGTCTGAGACCGTGGTCGTGTCACGCATGCCATTGATTCAGGACGAAAGTGTCGTGTGCCGTCGCTGTGAATCGACCAAATCTCCTTGCTTAACAACTGCACGCTTGGGATACTCCCCTCATGCGAGGTGCCAGAACTTCTCATGTCCGGGCGCTGCCACTCATCATGTATGATACAGCTTGGAAGGAGGACCGTACTCAGGCACTCGTATTAGAGGCGATAGCTACCGGTTTTCGGGCGTTCGACACTGCGAATCAGCGCAAGCACTATGTTGAAGAAGAAGTCGGCGCCGCAGTGAGGAATGCAATCGCTTCGGGTACAGTTACGCGAGAAGATCTTTTTCTTCAAACAAAGTTTACATATCAGCGCGGCCAGGATTACCGCCTCCCATACGATCCTGATTGTGATCTCACCACGCAGGTGCGCCAGTCTATCGCCAGCTCCCTTGAGCACCTCGGTGTAGCCCGTATAGACAGCTACATCCTTCATGGGCCGTCACGGTCTAGTGGACTGGGCCAAGCCGATTGGGAGACATGGCGGGCGATGGAAAACGCAGTCGATGAAGGTTTGGTTGGCCTGCTCGGAATCAGTAATGTCTCTGTCGATCAGCTCGATGCCCTCCTCGGTCGTGCGCGAATAAGGCCAGTGTTTGTGCAGAATCGCTGCCTGGCACGCGCTAGTTGGGATGCTGAGGTGCGCGCGCTATGTCACACGCAGCACGTCATCTATCAAGCCTTTTCCCTACTTTCCGGAAATCACCAAGTTCTCCTGAAACCACGCGTGGCCGAGATCGCCCGTCACCACAATAAGACGGTTCCGCAGGTAGTATTTAGTTTCGCTGCCCAGCTCGGGATGCTGCCGCTCACTGGCACAACAGACGGCCCTCACATGCGGCACAACCTTGACATCTTGGATTTTACTTTGACTCACGATGAAACCGAGACGATGCTTGCGCTTGGCGGGTTGCGTAGCGGATGACGCCAATTGCAGCACGACTGCTGACAGCACGTGGGGCTTCTAAGCCGATTCCAACGCCATTCAGAAGCGATCAGGCCTTGGCAAAGGATTTTAAGGAAGGGCCACTGGGAAGGAGTGTTCGGTAGTCGACGAACGCCTGCGGCCGGCCTCACTGGTCAATCGGATCGTGCTACCGCATGAAGATGCGGAAGATTTTGAATCCCGCCGTCAACTATACGCGATTCGAAGCGATTTTTCTGGCAGGCCTGCGCAAAGGCGGAATGCCCGAGGAATAAATGCCAAAGG
>DATJKY010000213.1:0-16337 GCA_035490955.1 Terriglobia bacterium
ACGATCGTTTTTGGAAGCTGGGACGCCGAAGAGTACACGCTGACCGGTTCCACTGAATGGGGCGAGCAGTTCGCGGACGACTTGCGAACGAACGCCGTCGTTTGCCTGAACGTGGACGCTGCGACCAGCGGCCAGAACTTCACGGTCGGCGCGGTGCCGGCGCTCGTGCCCGCCCTGGTCGAGGCCACCCAAGCGGTCGAGGACCCGGCCTCGGGTCACCCCATCTACCAACGGTGGAAGAGCCAGCCTGGGGTTGCCAACGCTCGCAGCTACGGCGTAGCGAGCGCCACCAGCGGTCCGGTGCCTTTCGGCGTGCTGGGTGGCGGGTCGGACTTCATGGTCTTCTTGCAGCATGACGGCGTGCCGTCACTGGACATGATTTTCGACGGGCCTTACGGTGTCTACCACTCGCTTTACGATGACTACGCCTGGATGGAACGCTACGGTGATCCTGGCTTTCACTATCACGCGGCGATGAGCCGCTTGTGGGGGCTCCTGGCGTTGCGTTTCGCCAATGCGGACGTGTTGCCGCTCGACTACTCCCTTTATGCGGCAGAAGTTGACGCCTACCTGCGGGGTTTGGCGAAGATTGCGCCCGCCGATTTTTTCGCCAGCACCATCCAGCCCCTGACTCAGAAGTGTCAAGCTTGGCAGGCTGCTTCGGCGGCTGTAACAAGTCAACTGGAAGCGCTACGCGGGGAAGGCCCGGTTGGTGCCGGGGGACAAGAGGTCTCACCCGCCCAGCTGAACGCTCGCCTCATCGCAGAGGAGCGCGCCTTGCTTGACGACCAGGGCATTCCCGACCGGCCCTGGTTTCGCCACATGATCTATGCGCCGCTGCCCAACTATGAGGCGGAAACCCTGCCGGGCTTGCGCGAGGCACTGATCGCCAACAACCTTGAGCGCGCGCGGCAGCAATCGGAACGCTTAGGCGCGGCGCTTGACCGCGCGATCAGCAACGTTTTGGGACAAGCTTCCGGAGGAGAGAAAGCCTTAGGCAGCTCAGCGCCGACCCTTAGTTCTCGCGCCGTGCAACGTCGGCGGTGAGATTTCTGGGCGCGACGGTCTGCTTCTCCAGGTACATGCGCGCGTCGGCTTCAGCGATGTCCTGCTCAGGAGTCTGGCCGGTTACGTGCAAATACATCCCCATACTGACGGAGATGGGCACGTCGGTCACACGGTGAGTGCGCTCCCATTCCGCCACTCTCTCATTGATGCGCTCGCGCACCACCCGCGAGCCCTCGTGGCCGGTTTCGGGGAGGATGAGCAGGAACTCGTCCCCGCCGTAACGAACAACATGGTCGGATCCGCGCACGCATTCCTTGAGGATGGAGGCGACTTGCCCCAGGACCTCGTCACCCATCAAGTGTCCATAGCGGTCGTTCACTTGCTTGAAATTGTTCACGTCGCACATGATGAGCGCCAGCGGCCGCCCGTTGCGCTCGGCACGCGCGATCTCCCTCTGCAACAATTCGTGTAGCAAAGCACGTGTAAAGACGTTGGTAACCGAGTCGTACATGCCGGACGATCGGTCGCTCTGTACCGCCAGGGCCTGTTGTAACGTCAGAACACGCAGCTTGCGCAGCGCCGACTCGGACCGCACAAGGTAGAGGGAAAGGATGAGCACCACCAGCATGGTCACAAAGAGAATCTGGGGCGGGATTCGGATCTCCACCACGGCAGGATGCCACAGCCACTGCGGCAGAAAAAGCGAAACGATTCCCGCGCCCAAGCCTGCGGCCACAAACACAATTAGGAAGCGCAGGCCAGTGCTCTCAGATTCAACCTTGGACAGTTTGGTCTCAAGGCGCTGTCGCGTCGGCGCCAGGTTGGATTCCCCCTCGGTTCGCATGTGACCCCTCAAGCCGCATGGGTACGGCCAGTCCACGCGCAAGCTCATCCTTCATTGTAGTGATAATCAGAACGCGCCCCACCAGACTGGGACGAATCTCCAGAATCCCTGACACCCGTTCCGGCGTTAGATCCGAACATCTCAAGTCCAGCAATACAGCATCGAAAAGGCTGACGATAGATCATCGCCAGCGCCTGTTGACCGCTGTAAGCCACGTCACCATTGCAGCCGAGTCTACCCAGGAGCGTGTAAATCAGATTGCGGACGGACGATTCCTCTTCAACAATCAGTACCTTCCTCTGAGCCATGGTCACTTTCAACCTGGGAATCTCGTCTCGATTACCTATAAGACAAAACCAGATGACGGTCAATAGAGTCGATGGGCATCTTCTTTTCGAAGCGGCTGTCAGAGTCTCAGATCCTGGACTCGCTCATCTGTCCGCCTCATCGTGCTATTTGTCGACCGCTGCCCAGCGAACGACGGCATCACTTTATGCAGGCCCATTTCGATTCGATTGAGGACCATCGTATACATCGCACCGAAGACCGAATTGGCTTTGCTTCGGACACAGCCCTCGACAATCAGTTCGTCCAAAGTAGGACGAGGGGTTAGCCGGGGTGTGGGTAACGGCTCCTCACCGGCACAAAACAGGCGGTACAGGGGAACGCTCAGCGCCCCCGCCAATACCCGCAACGTACCGCAGTCAGGAATCTCACGCCCGTCCTCCACACGCGAGATATATCGCGGCTTCAGCCGTGCCTTACCTGCGAGCTCCCTGAGAGAGAGAGAGTTCTGAATGCGAAGCTCCCGGATTCGCTGGCCGATCCGGGTGTGACTTGACCCAAGAAATGATGACATGGAACCTCCAAACCGTGGTGACGGGCGGCCGCCACTTACTGACCCGCAGCTAATCTCCCGGAAAGGAGAACTCAACCCCCGGGGGTACGAACCCTTGTGTACCCTATCACCAATACTCACCATAGTACCCTTTCGGAACTTTGTCCAGATAAAAATTTCCCCACCCCTTCTGGCGGCAACGGAAGCGGATCCGATACAGCAAGCCAAGGGTTCCCAAAGTAGTGCAAAAATCGCGTCTGACCGTCCGAGATGGGCTGGTCCGGCAGAGCCGCGATTTCTTCGCACCTTCTCCGCCCAGCATACTCGTGTAGCGCCCCGACTACTCGGGGCACCGCACACCCGGGGGACGCTGTCAATGCAAAGCCGGGGTTAGCTGAGCATATCGAGCAACTTGTCGATGTCGATTCCTGCCTTCTATACTAGTTCACGCCCTACTCGAGCCGCGTATTCCTCCTTTAGACGTAATTTGACTGCCTTCCGATTATAACCCCTGCCTCAGGTGAGAAGCCACGGATCGGAGAAAAGAGCCGACCGGCCATCGGGTCACATTTGGCAGGGGCAGGAGGATACTGAATCTGAACAGGTCGGCTTTCTGATCAACGGACCTTGACCACGAAATACTCGATGGAATCCGGCACTTCTTTGAACCAGTGTGGTATGCCTTTGGGGATGACAATCACGTCGCCCTGGCTAAGATGCCGCGTCTCGCCGCCCGCGAGCGTGCCGCCACGAGTTTCGTCCGGCGCGATGTGCCTTCCGCCTTGCAGGGTGCCCCCAGTGACGAATGCGGCGTGACCCTCAACCACGTAGAATATGTCTGTGTCCGTGTCGTGAACTTCCACCTCCCCAGGCCCGTTGCGCCGCAAGCTCATCACCTTGAAGTTGCGCCCGTCGCCGCCGGCGACGAAGGGTTTCCCGGTGGCAATCGCCCTTCTTACCGTGGCGCTGTCGAAGTATTCGACTGTGTTCCCCGGCCGTCCGGACACCGCACTCGGTTTGGCAACGCTGCTGCGACCGTTGGGGAGCGATACGGTGACCGCCCCCAAAAGCAACGCGGCAGGTAGAATTCCTTCGGTCCATTCGCTCAGAGTCATCCTCGTTCCCTCCCGCGGCTAGTCGTCCTGTTCGTAAGTATCGTCATAAAGCGCAGACCTTCAGGTGCGTGCTGCCTGTCATACATTTCGCAGGACCTAGAGATCTGAGCCAGCCCCCGCGAGACTTTCGAACAGGACGACTAGGGCCAGCGTGGAGCCCGCTAGGCACGAAAGCCGGCCGAAACGCTAGGTGGCGCCTGGGGCACCAATCCAAAATCGAAAATCGGCAATCGAAAAATCCTATGATGCTACCTTCTCGGCCACAACTTTGGCCTGGAGAAAAAGCAGCAGGTAGTCGTGCCCGCCCGACTTGGAGTCCGTACCGGACATGTTGAAGCCACCAAAAGGGTGAGCCCCCACCAGCGCGCCGGTGCACTTGCGGTTGAAGTAGAGGTTTCCGACATGGAAATGCTCGGCCGCCTTTTCAAGCTTCAGCCGATTCTTGGTGTAGACGGCGCCGGTGAGCCCGTACTCGGTGTTGTTGGCGATTTCCAGCGCCTCGTCGAAGTTCTTGGCCCTAATCACAGCCAGGACAGGCCCGAAGATCTCCTCCTGGGCGACGCGGGCTGTCGGCGGCACGTCAGCTAACACTGTAGGCTCGATGAAGTAGCCTGAGCTGGAGCCTTCGCCGCCACCCGTCACCAGGCGGCCCTCCTTCTTGCCGGTCTCAATGTACTCCAGGATCGACCTTCTGGCGTTGTCGTTGATCACTGGTCCCATGAAGGTCGAGGGGTCGGCGGGCTCGCCGAGGTTGATCTGCTCCACGCGCCCCTTCAGCTTTTCCAGAAAGGCGTCGTAAACGTTTTCCACCACGATGGCCCGCGAGCAGGCGGAGCACTTCTGGCCTTGGAAGCCGAAGGCCGATTGGGCCACGCCCTCGACCGCGGCGTCTAGGTCGCTTTCGCTGTCGACGACGATGGAGTCCTTGCCGCCCATCTCCGCCACCACGCGCTTCACCCAGACCTGGCTCGGCCGGTGTTTGGCGGCGAGTTCGTTGATGCGCAACCCGACGTCCTTGGAGCCGGTGAAGGCCACGTAGCGGGTGCGCGGATGCGTCACCAGCACATCGCCCACTGTTGCCCCCGGCCCCGGCAGGAAGTTCGCCACTCCGGGTGCAATCCCGGCCCCTTCCAGCACCTCGAAGAATTTGTAGGCGATGGTGGGCGAATCGCTCGAGGGCTTGATCACCACGGTGTTGCCGGTGACAAGAGAGGCCAGGGTCATGCCCGCCATGATGGCCATGGGGAAGTTCCAGGGAGGGATCACCACCCCCACGCCTAGGGGGATGTAACACAGGTGGTTCCTCTCGCCGGGCACTGGGGTCAGCCGCATCGGCTTGTCGAGGCGAAGTATTTCGCGGGAGTAGAACTCGCAGAAATCAATGGTCTCCGCTACGTCGGCGTCGGCTTCCGGCCAGGACTTGCCTACTTCGTAGACCATCCAAGCCGCGTAGTAATACTTGCGCTCCCGAATGGCCTTGCCCGCCTTCAGCAACAACTGCGCCCGGTCTTCAGCTTTGGTGTGGCTCCACCTTTTGAAGGCCTCGTCCGCGATGCGGATAGCGCGGTCCGCAAGCTCTGGCGTGCCTTTGGAAAACACGCCCACCGCCTGATCCTTCTGCGCCGGGTTGACGGAGGTGAGCTTCTCCTTGGTCTTGATGCGTTCGCCGCCGATCACCAGGGGGTACTCGCGTCCCAACTCCTTGGCGACCTCCTCCACGGCTTCTTTCATCCGCCGGAAGTGCTCCGGGTTGCCTTTGAAATCGCTCAGTGGTTCGTTCCTGAAATCTGCCAGTTGCATCTATTTCCCTCCTCCCATCTCATTGCGCGCTGAAATCAAATATCGAATCTCAGAATCAGGCCGGGTTGCATTTGTTCCCCTCCCGTCCCACCACATTACAGGGGTGAAGCATTATACCGTTGAGGCCAGCGTCTCACTAGTTCTCACGTGGTAAACTCGGCGGACACGCAGAGCCGATCCCCAGTGAAACAAGAGGTGCGACCGGATGCGCCTCTAAGAAGCAGGGGTCAAACGTATTGAGTTGTCGACAAGGAAAGACGAACCATGGATGGGAGGGCAGCCTGAGATTCAGTGGCGACCAGAATCGTTAGATGTCATAAATGCGGCATGTGGCTGTGCCGGTTGTGTCCCCGTCCCGTGAACCGGGAAACGATGAGTAGCCGTGGGTGAAAACCCACAGACGCGGGCCGCCCGGCTTCTACTCTACCTGTAAGGGGGTCGTCCCCTCCGGTGAGTGCTGGTCGGTCGAGGTCAACCCCTTTAGGTTGCAGGCCGTTGGGGCCCTTCGTGGCCCGTGGGCTGACGCCCACGGCCACTCACGGTCTACCGCTTCCCGGTGCGGCACTCGCAGCGCCAGTCTAACGGGAAGTCTTCGTTAAGATGCGGGCCGACTTCGAACCCTTGGACTCGCCTCAATACTTCCGCCTGGATGTGTTCGACCTGCCCCGGGCTGAACACTTGCCGTCCCATCAGCGCGCGCCGCAGGTAGTTGCGGTCCCATTGGCCGCACATGATACCCGTCTTGGAGTGGCTGGCGGAGCCAAGCAGCAAATGGCCTATTTCGTGGGCCATGGCGTGACCTAGGATCACAGGAATCTCCGTCTCGTCCCTATCGACGTCGCGACCGAGGTCTTCAACGCGACCGTAGAAGACGCTGGCGAGGGCGCTGCCGTCGGCGTAGCCGAACATGGTGTCGCGGAAGGCGGCGTTGGCGGGGGTGGAACGGGGGAAGATCCGGAGAACCAACGTAGCCCCGCACACCAGCCCAGCGCAGTTCTGGCCCGTCTGCTCGGCCGCAAGCTGTAATTCACCTTGAGGCGCCAGGCAGTCCAGCCAGGCGACCGCCACTCCTGAAGCGCCTATGATGCGGCCGGCTTCGTTTGGCGCGCGGCTCACCATCCTGTCCGAGGCGTCCGCGTAATTGTAGACCCGGACGGTCACCACGAGACCTGCTCTCGGCCGGTCCGCTCGTTTGCGATGGCCAGAACAAAGCCCAGAGCAAGCCTATGCCGTACGGGTTCGCGGAATAGAGAGTGTACGAGCCATCGATGAGCAGCAGGCCCCAAGCCCGCGCATCGCGCATCGGTTTAATTTCATCTATACTCGCAGACGATGGACACTCGCTTGAAGCGCAGACTGACTTCAACTCTGTGTCGCTCCCTGGTGTGGGCGCTCACCGTGGCCACCGCCACCGCGCAAACGCCGGGAGGACCCGAGCTGAACGTTGTGCATTACAAGGCTCCGGAGTTCCCTGTGGCCGGGTCGCTTTCGAATGAGCCGGCACTTCCCTCTTCCAGCCGCCCGAACCAGGTGCAGGCGCCGACGCCGGAGCCGTCGGCTTCCTCAGCAGAGTGGATCAACTCTTCGCCGCTGACGATGTCCGGGCTTCACGGCAAGGTTGTGCTGATTGACTTCTGGGAATACACCTGCATCAACTGTATTCGGACTTTCGCCGAGAACAAGAAGTGGTATGAGCGCTATCACAGGTTCGGGTTCGAGATCGTCGGCGTGCACGACCCGGAGTTCGACATCGCGTATTCGCCTGAAAACGTCCGCGTCGCAGTGAAGCGCTTCGGCCTCCCCTACCCCGTGGTTGTGGACGTTGGGTTCCAGATCTGGAAGGCGTACAACAACTCAACCTGGCCGAACCGTTTTCTGATCGATGCCAAAGGTTTTGTGCGCTTCAGCCGGCCAGGCGAAGGCGGGGACAGCGCCTTCGAGCACGCCATCCAGCAGCTGCTCGAGGAGGCCCACCCCGGGTTGCAGTTCCCCGCTGAGTACACCATCGCTCCGGAACAGAATGCTTTCGCTCCTTCTTGCGGGGTTCCCACCGAGGAGATGTATGTCGGAGACTGGTCCGGGCGGGGTATCCTGGCGAACTCCGAGGGCTACCACCAAGGGAAGACACTGGATTACAAAACTCCCGGCGCTGTCGAAGACGGCCGCGCCGCAGTTTCCGGACGGTGGGAGACGGACAAGAACAGCATGATCTATCGTGGCAAAAACAAGGAAGGCAACGAGTCGGATAAACTCGTTATGCGCTACCATGCGCGTGAACTCTACGCCGTGCTCAACGTGTCGCACGGGAAACCCTCCCGCCTTTACATCGAGCAGGACGGCAAAGACCTGACCGCCCAGAACAAAGGCACGGACGTGCAGCTGGACTCCGGGGGGCACTCCTACATCGAGGTGCGCGAGCCAAGGATGTATTACCTGGTCGAGAACCCTTCTTTCGGAAGCCACGTGGTGGAACTCCTTCCGAGCCGTGCCGGGCTCACCGTCAACTCCTTCACGTTCGGAAATGATTGCCAGAGCCAGTTCCCGCACCTGTAGGTTCAACCAATTTGTTAAAATGTAATTATTATCGCCGTTCTTCTCGCCCATCACCCGCGATCGACCCCGCTTCCGGTTTTGGCCAGGTGCAAGCGCGTACCTGAAACCTGAAACGGGCTTAATTTGCTATGCCCACTGCACGGTTGTATAACTTACCCGTGGAAGCGAACCTAATGGATCGGCGCAGGTTTTCTGTCGCATTCCGGCCGGCTGTTCGTGGCCGCAGGTTTCACTCCGAGGATATTCGCCGAGGATCGTATGCTGGAAAACAACCAACGTCGTTCCCTCTCCTCTTCGAATGACTGGATCGAAAGCGTCGTCGTAAGTGCGGTGCACGAAATGCCGGTTGAGGATGCTATCGTCGTGAACCTCTCGACCACCGCCTTGCCTTACAGGGCCGGAGGAGATCATGGAACGATCCCCCCGTGGAAATCGACCGTGCTCCGGCACTGCATTCTTGAGCAGGGTGAAACGGCTGCCTTGCTTCGCGTGCGCCAGCGCACTAATCTGGGTGGTGTCGCGCTGGGGTGGGAGTCGTACGGTCAGCGCAATCCACAGTTTCCTCGCGGGACTCCGCTTTATATCTCATCGCAGCATGAAATTAAAGACGTAGAGCTTGATCCCGCTAACGCCTTCACTCGCCAGACTCCCGTTGCAGCTTCGCTGTGCCGATACAGGCTCAAACTGAACCTTTGGTATACCCCCGAAGAGACAGACTGCGGAATCCATACCGGACACGAGTTTCTGGAGGTGCACACCCAGGTCCTCGGTACGGGTCATATGCAGAAGTTCCAGGAGAACAACTCGGACACGCTCTACGAAAGTGTTGCGATGTGTCCGGGATTCACTCACGACCCATTCTTCGTGGTTGGAGATGATCGCAGTTTCAGTTATCCATGGCACCGCTATTACTCGGAAACCGACTGCATCTGGATGGCGATCGAACTCCATCGGCTGTAAAGAGGTGCGTATCGCGCTTTGGCCCGGCTCGTTCACTTGATGTCGGTTCTGCTTTGCTTGGTGTACCACTTGTTCAAAGCGGAAAGGGCCCCCGCGTTCGTGGGGTCTAGGCTTTTACGGCTCCCGTTCCGGTTTCCTGAAATGTCATGCCGCCGGCTGGCACCAGCATGCCTCCGTCAACCGGGATGGCGGCCCCGGTCATAAAGGAAGCCAGATCGCTTGCCAGAAAAGCGATAACTCGCGCTACCTCCTCTGCGCGGCCCATCTTGCCTCGGATATGAAGCCGATCACATGCGGCGAGCACTCTCGCGGAATCCGTGTCTAAAGAGGCTGACCAGCGAAGCATGGGCGTATCGATAGCACCGGGTAAAACGCAATTCGCGCGGATGTTCTGTTTTCCATAGTCGAGGGCGATAGATCGGGTAAGCCCCAGCAGCGCGTGTTTGCTCGTGACGTAATGCGCCGAATTGCGTACGGCCGTCACAGATTGCACCGAGCCCGTCATGACGATTGCTCCCCCGCCTCGCTTGAGCATCTCCGGAATTGCATATTTCGAGACCAGGAAGGCGCTCTTCAGGTTGACATTCAGCACCTCGTCCCATTCCTCTTCACTGATGGTCGTCACACTTCCATAGCGCTGAATCCCGGCGTTGTTCACCACAACGTCGATTCCGCCGAAGCACGACACTATCGCGCGAATGACCTGCTGAACCTCCGTGGCACGACTGACGTCAGCCCGGAAATACTCAGCCCGATTGCCGCGGCCGAGTGAACCTTCGGCGAGCGGTTGGCGGTCGATGATCGCCACGGCGGCCTTGCGGGCGGCGAATTCCTTCACGCAAGCAGCCCCGATGCCTGAACTGCCCCCGGTTATGAGGACGACTTTACCGTCAAAATTCATAAACCCTCCCACCAACTTACATCCCTGCAGTTTTGTTGCAGAACCTTCGCAATCATAGCTCAGTGTCAGATACAATTCCTGTATAGTGAAGAATCGCTATGTTGTTGCCCCAAACGTTGCTCGTTGCCTTGCCATTCCTGCTTCTGCAAGCAAGCCCGACTTCCTACCAACAGGAAATCGAGCAATGGCGACAGCGCTACGAGGCGGCGCTGAGGGCTGACGACGGATGGCTGACCTTGGCAGGGCTCTTCTGGCTGAGGGAGGGTGAGAATACTGTCGGAACGGGTGGCAAGAACAGCTTCGTGCTTCCTAAGGGTTCCGCACCCATCCTGGCGGGGATCTTCGAATTCCGCGACGGTACAACATCGTTCCAGCCTGCCGTGGGCGCGAACTTCACTTTGAACGGGCGGCCCCTCGGTTCGCGCGTTACGCTGAAACCGGATTCGTCAGGCTCGCCCGACGTTTTGCGCCTGAACGATCTTTCGATGTTCGTGATTCAGCGCGCCAACCGCTTTGGCATCCGCCTGAAGGACAAGAACAGCGCAACGCGCAAAGCGTTTAGCGGTCTGAAGTATTTTCCAGTCCAGGAGCAATACCGGGTGGAAGCCAGATTTCTGCCCTACGACCCGCCCAAGAAGATTGCCGTGCCGAACATTCTGGGTGACACCGAGGAGGAGCCGAGTCCCGGCTACGTGGAGTTTACACTCAGCGGGCAGAAGTGTCGGCTCGACCCGGTCTCGGCGGGCGACGAGCTATTTTTCATCTTTCGCGATTTGACCTCGGGCAAGGAAACCTATCCGTCCGGGCGTTTCCTTTACACCGACCTGCCGAAGAACGGCGAGGTGGTTCTGGACTTCAACAAGGCTGTGAATCCACCTTGCGCGTTTACCCCCTTCGCCACCTGCCCTTTGCCCCCCAAACAGAACCATTTGCCCATCCGCGTCGAGGCTGGGGAATTGAGGTATGGCCACTGAAAGCAGGAGCCAGATAAGAAGCAGGCTCATCGTTGCCATGAAAATGAGCGGCGCCTCTGATGAAAACACAGGACTTACGCGCCGGAGGCGCTGTGGAGTGCGGCAGCTTGCTGCCGCTTTGATCCCGCGAGCTCGCTCGCGGCCTCGCTCTCCAAAGGCACGGTATACCCTTCCACGGCCAGCAAGCTGGCCTGGGGTAAAGCGGTAGCAAGCTACCCCACTCCGGAGCGCTTCGCGCATTTTCATGTACAGTGTGAGCCGGAGGGTCATGTCGATCTGCGCGGGGAATGACTGGCTTGGGGGAACTTTCATGTCCATCGGTGGGCCGAAGGCCCATGTAACACCCGGAATGACATATATCCTGACCCCGCATGCGGGAGAAGGATCTGCTTTTCTTCGCGCCTGGCGAAGAATCTGGCCACCGAGGCGCTGCAGTCTCCCGCCGGGGTTCGGAGTATAATGTTATCAGGAAGCTCCGGGGGGTCTTGCCATGGCGACCTTGAAAGAAGTGCTCGACCAAAGCGTTCGCGAAGGTGAGCTTTACGAAAAGCTCGACAGAGGCTTTGTGCGGTGTTTTGCCTGCGGTCATTGCTGTCCTATTCCTGACGGCCAAGTCGGGGTGTGCAAAGTCCGCTTCAACCGGGGCGGGAAGCTCTACGTACCGTGGGGCTACGCTGCCGGCGTGCAGTGCGACCCCATCGAGAAAAAACCTTTCTTTCACGCCTACCCCGGTGCCCTGGCTTACAGCTTCGGGATGCTGGGGTGCGATTTGCATTGCGCTTACTGCCAGAACTGGGTGACCTCCCAGGCCCTGCGCGACCCATCAGCTGTCTCGCCGCCCCTGCAGGCGACCCCGAAAGAGATGATCAGCGACGCCTTGCGGCTGGGAGCCAAGGTGGTCGTCAGCACTTACAACGAGCCGCTGATCACCAGCGAGTGGGCGGTTACCGTGTTCAAGGAGGCGCGCGCTGCGGGTCTCGTGACCGGCTACGTATCCAATGGCAACGGCACCCCGCAAGTGCTGGAGTACCTCCGCCCGTGGGTTGACCTTTACAAAGTCGATCTCAAGAGCTTCGATGACCGTCACTACCGCAAGCTCGGTGGGCGCCTGCAGCCGATCCTCGATACCATTTGCCGTCTCCACGCCATGGGCTTCTGGGTGGAGATTGTCACCCTGCTGATCCCCGGCTTCAACGACTCTGACGACGAGTTGAAGCGGCTGACCGGGTTCCTGGTGAGCGTTTCGCCCGACATCCCCTGGCACGTTACCGCCTTCCATAAGGACTACAAAATGACCGATCCGGCGGACACCCGCCCTGCCGACCTGCGGCGGGCGGCCGTTATAGGCAAGAAGGCTGGCCTACGATATATTTACGCCGGGAACTTGCCGGGTCAGGTGGGCGACCTCGAAAACACCCACTGCCCCGGCTGTGGGGAATTGCTCATCGGGCGTTACGGCTACCTCATCACTGACTATCGGCTGACGGCCGACGGCTGCTGCCCCGTCTGCGGCACAAGCGTTGCCGGCCGATGGGCTTCATCCTTCCAGGGACAGATCACCGCCTACCCGTTTCTGCCTCGCGCGCACCGGCGCTTGCATCTGGTCAACCTTGCAATATGATCGCGTGGCCCGAAATTTCGAATCGCCTTCACCCCATGGTGGGAATCTGGTTGGAAACCTTTCAGTGCTTCAATCGGTAGAAGTAGTAACCAGGACCCACCCGCATGTTGCGGATAAGGGAAGGGGGCGAAATGGCAGCGATCAGGAAGCCGCCTGCGGCCTGGGCCAGCGCCAGTGGCCAGATGCTACGGTGACGGGCAAAGACTTCGGCAAAAATGAATCCTGCCAGGGTAGTAGCGACCATCAGGATGGGATTGGGAATGTGGGTGGCGCCAAACATCAACCCCACCACCAGCGACCGCCGGTGCGGGTTCTCGATCACGCACATCAGGCGACGATGGAAGTAGGACTGGGCCACGTACTGCTGGACGGCGCACCACCACAAGTAGGCGGTGAACCACACCAGGCTCTGCTTTCCGGGAACGAGCAACACCAGCAGATGCCGAGCGAATCCGTAAAACACCAGCGGCAGGTAAATGGCCAGGACAAGAGGCAGAATCGTCTCGGCGTTCGAGCGCAGTCCCGCCAGAGTCAGGCCGAGATCGCGAGGTCGCTCTCCGTGCGCGAGGTGACTGAGGACCATGATGGCCAGTAACGCGATCCACAAGCGCGGGTAGCTGAACTGCCAGCGCCAGATGTACAGCAGGACACCCGCGTAAACCAGCAGGACTTCCAGGCCACTGACGATCCGCGCGGAAAGTGGGGCAACCGGTGGTGACATCACTTCATTGACTGAGGCCGCAATGCGCATCGTTTGTTCGATGCTTATTTTACGAAAGATGGCCAGGCGCGCGAATTCGCGCGGACGTGGCCGGCCAGGAGCGTCATGGCTTGCGGCGCTTACAGCCCTGGGCGTCCTCGGTGTTTCTCTGTGCGGCCAAGCCCAAAAACCGGCCTCGGCGGCCGATCGGCATGTGGTGGTGATATCCATCGACGGCATGCGTGCCAGCACTTACGTTGCGCTCTCGCCACCGGCTCGCATTCCCAACCTGCTGCGGTTAAAAGAGGAAGGCAGCTTCGCGGAAGGCGTGGAGGGCGTGTATCCCACAGTAACTTATCCTTCGCATACGACCATTGTCACCGGACGGATGCCGGCGGAGCATGGTATCTACACCAACCTGTCGTCTCGCCAGCCGGGGAAGAATCGGAACGAATGGTTCTGGCTGGCGGATTCAATCAAGGTGCCGGCGTTGTGGGACGAGGCGCGCCAGCATCATCTGACGAGCGGCGCTGTTTCCTGGCCGGTGACGGTCCACGCCGCCATCGACTGGAACGTTCCCGAGGTCTGGGATCCTGCCAAAGGGCCGTCAGCAGACTTCTTCTACCTGGCGAAGTTCATGGATCCCCTGGTGGGCGCGGAGCTACTGGGAGCGCTTGGACCTCCGCAGTCCGGCGCGGACACCGACGCGCAGAAAGCACGGCTGGCTGTTTACCTGATCAAAACGCACAAACCCAATCTCCTGCTGGTCCACCTCGACGCCGTCGATGAAGCCGAGCACCAACACGGCCCGCAAAGCGCCGAGGCGGCGTCCGCCCTCGAACGTGTGGACGTGAGAATCGGCGAGATTCTGGCGGCCATCAAGGAAGCTGGCCTGGGAGACTCGACTGATGTTTTCGTCGTCTCGGATCACGGCTTCCTTCCGGTTGAGCGTCAGATTCGACCCAACGTTCTGCTGGCCAAGGCCGGACTGCTGACCGCAGACGACCGAGGCGAGGTCACCGGGGGCAAGGTGGCCACGGTCTCCAACGGAGGTTCCTTTTTCATTTACTGGCCGGAAGCTACGGACCTCAGGGGTGAGGTAGTCACCGCCCTTAGGCCTCTGCTTGATCAGGGTTTGGTCTGGGGTGTACTCGATCAGCCGGCCTTGCGCGACTTGGGGGCCGAGCCCACAGCTCAAATGGCCCTCGAAGCCGCCGAAGGCACAGCGTTCGCGAGCAGCGCGCGCGGCGAGCTGGTTGGCAGGTTAGAAACGCCCGGAGGCACTCACGGTTACCTACCCTTTCGTCAAGGGCTGGAAGCATCGTTCATCGCCTGGGGCCCGGACGTCAAGGCCGGTGTCGACCTGCACCGCATCCCCATGACCCGCATCGGCCCGACAGTTCTCCAAGCTCTGGGGATCGAAGCCTCGACATTCGGCGACCAGCCCCCGCTGGCCGAGATCTTCAAGTAGAGGAGGAATCATGTTTGGAGGTCTGCTGTTTGTCGTTTGTTTCGTGCTAGGTTTTCATTATCACGATTCCATTCCGTGGCACATCAGGTGGCCGCAGTGATTGGGCTGCTCTCGTCGTTCAGCGAACCAGCGTTGAGGTTGAAAAAGGACTGACCGCTGGGACTTCCGCTGCGGTGGACCTTCACAGACCCGGAGCCTAGCCTAGTCAATTCCTTCCAGCGCGCAACCCCGTTGCCTTCCACCGCTTTCAGCGTGGTGCTGCAGTATCCGCTGTTTGATGTTGCGTGGCCCACGGGCCTAACTAACAGGTGTCGCGCCCACGGGGACCCAGGGGGAAGAATAGGCGCACGCCAAGTACCCGTTCGCGACGGCGCTCGTCCTCCAAACTACGAACTCGGGCTTTCAACAAGTCACTCAGAGAGACGATGCCCACCAGTTTGCGCGGATCGTTGGGTTCGACGACCAAGAGTCTTGTGAGCCCCGTCGCCGCCATCCGGTACACCACTACACGCAGTGGCTCATCCGGATAAGCCTTCGCGGGATTCGGCCTGACGAGTTCGGTGAGCGAGCGGCCTTCACTCTCGGCGGGATGTTCTTGCAAGAAACTTTGGAGATCCCCGCGCGTCAAGACACCGGTCAGTTGGCCCTGATCGTTTACCACCGGATAAAGCTGCTGGCTTTGCCGGTGGTCGCTGCGGAGGGAGTTGGCCAGGTCTTTCACGGAGATACTCTCCGGAAGAGCGGCAATACTGGTCCGCATGACATCGCGGACGAGAAGAATCTCCAGTGGGTCAACTGCGTATTCCCGGCTCAGATGGTATCCCCGCCGGGCTACCTTCTCGGTAAGGATGGACCGGCGGAGGCTGAGCACTGTGAACCCATGGGCGATGACACTGGCGACCAGCAAAGGCAAGAGCACGTTAACATCGTGGGTGAGTTCCAGAGCGAAGATAACGCCGGTGAAAGGCGAGCGCATCGTGCCGCCCAGGATCGCGCCCATGCTGATGAGCGGCCAGAAGCCCATGCCCTCGTTGGGCAGGATAGTGCCCATCACGCCGCCGAGTGCGCCTCCCATCATCAGCAGCGGGCCGAGGACACCCCCAGAGGTTCCCGATCCTAGTGACACCGACCAAATGATCCACTTGGCTCCAAGCAGGCCTAACATCACCCGAAGCGGCATGTCACCCCGAAGGAGCGCACCGATCGAATCGTACCCCACGCCGAGCGCCCGGGGAGAAACCCACCCCCCGATGCCGACGACCAAGCCTCCCAGCGCTGGCCACCACATCCAGTGGATCGGCAGTTTGCCGAATGAGTCTTCGGCGGCATAGACCGAAACGGTCAGCAGCGCCGAGAGTGCGCCAGCGAGTAACCCCACCAGGACACAACCGAGCAGCCCCTTGGGCCCGATAAACATTGGGTGGGGCGGAGTCGGGAAAAGCGGTCCCATCCCAAGAATGTAACGGCGAACGACGGCGGCCGTCGCGCTCGCCAGGGCCACCGGAATCAAACTTCGAGGCTTCCACTCGAAAAGCAGCAGTTCGACTGCAAG
>DATJKY010000214.1:0-10576 GCA_035490955.1 Terriglobia bacterium
GTGAAGCGGGCTCGCGCACCTGGAAATCGATCGGTCCGTTCTTGATCTGGACCACAACGTTCTCGTCAAACTGGCCGTCGAGAGGATGAAAGATGTCGTAGGCGGCGCGAGCTCGATCATTCTTCGGGTTGTGCCAGTCCAGGTGGTGGTTATACACGAAGGCGCGATAGAGAACGATTCCCCCGTGAGACTCGAGGCCGCGAGCAATGACGTTGGCCGCGTCGGCCGGCATGCGGCCGTAGACCGAGGGTCCGAGCCGTCCTTCGGAGTCCGCTTTCACCAGGAACCCGCCAAAGTCGGGAATCGCCGCGTAGATTTCGCTGGCCTTGTCCTTCCACCATTGGGCAACAGCGGGCTCGAGCGGATCAAAGGTACCCAGACCCCCGATAGTCTTCGGGCTGCCGAGATCGGCCGCGAGTGCCAAGCGCACGCCCCAAGGTCGGAACGCGTCTGCGATGCGCGCCAGTTGTAGGACGTAGGGCGTGGTGAGCAAGCGCGAGTCGGCGTTGACGTTGTTGATCGTGCAGCCGTTGATGCCAATCGAGGCGAGCAGCCGGCCGTACTCGCGGACGCGGGTGAGGTCCTCCGTAACCTGCCCGCCCTCGAAGAAGATCGACCGCCCTCCGTAGCCGCGCTCAATCGTCCCATCCAGGTTGTCCCATTGGTTCACCCATCGAACCGGCGCCGACGGCTCCTCCCTTTCATCTAGGGCCGTGACACTCTCTCCCAGAGCGATCTTACGCAATACAGCAAACGTGCCATAGAGCACGCCGCGATCGTTGCTGGCGGCGACGAGAAGGCTGGGGTGGCCATGGATGGGCATCGACTTCAGCCAGTACCCGTCCGGCTTCAACGTAGGAGCCGGGCGCAGGCCGGGGTTGGCTTTCTCGAAAGCGGCGTACGTGCCGAGAACGATGGCGCTCTCATCCGGGAGGCGCGTTTCGGCGCGCAGCGTCTGGCCGAGCATTCCCCGTATTCCGCGAATCATCTCCTGCTGCGCGACGGTCGAGACCGGGGACTCATCAAGCCTTACGACCACGGCCGGTGATGCCGCGAGGCGCTCTCGCGCCGCCCCATTCTGGATGGGCGCGTAGCGGAGCCAGGCCTCATGTCCATCTTCAGCCTGGACTGGGACCGAAACCGCCGCGATGATCGCCGCGACCATGAGCAGCCCCGCGCGATGGGTTCGGCGGCAGGGCGATGCAGTTGAACGATTGCCCCGCACTAGCACACTGGCTTTCATGTCACGCACAAACCTCAGGATACGGAGCCCCAGGCTCTGGCACAACTGTGCCAGGTCGTGCCGGTTGCCGGCGCTCTGCAGTGCGGCAGCTTGCTGCCGCTTTATCCCGCGAGCTTGCTCACGGCCCCGCTTCCCCAGCTACGGTACACCGCTCGGCGGCGAGCTTGCTGGCCCGAGCGAAAGCGGTAGCAAACTACCGCACTCCAGACCGCTTCGCGCGCATTTTCATGCGGACGTCGACTGAGAAGTGGAACTACCGACTGAAAACTTCTGGTCCCGTTCCCTTTTTCGCCGCTCTTCCTCATCTCAGGCCGGGCCGTGTCCCGCACGGAAGTCCTCGCGTTGCTTAGCCTCCTGCTGATCGTTCGGGTCCTCGTACTCAAACTCCTCTCCCGGGCGAATGCCAATCACCGCCGAGATCTGGTTCAGGGCCCGGTCATAAATCGAAAGGCTTCTGGCTAGTGCTAGTGCTGCGGTTCGAAAGCCCAGGCCAACGAAGCTGTGAAAAAATCGCGACTCTGTCGCCTGCTGTGCGGAAGGGCTCGGCCCTTCCGGACCGCAGGCTTAAGATTAAACTCTTTGGGCTCAGCCGCATTGGCGGCGGCTATTATGGCAGGCATGAGGTCAAACTGGCGTGAACACCGATACGTTCAGCGTATTTGTGAAATCCAGTACCAGGTCATTCGGGAGGCTTAAAGTGGATAGCCAGGACGGTAATGTCGTCCTCCGCTTCCCGGCCGGAGGCACGGTCGGACCAGCGCGACAATTCCTCCAGCAATCCGTCCACAAACTGGTCGACTCCGAGATTTCGATTACTTTCCAGGAACAGCTTCAGGCGGTCTGCCCCAAATTCCTGCTTGGAAGGGTCCGTTGCCTCTAAGACCCCGTCGGTATAGAGGATACCCCAGTCGCCCTCGCTGAAGGGTGTCTCCACCGCGGAGTAGGTGGCGCGGGGGAAAGCGCCGAGGAATAAACCGTTCTCCGTGATTTCGCGGGTGTTCCCGGCTGACCCGTCCCGGAGAATCAGAGGTGGGTGTCCGGCACCGGCGTAGGCAATGGTTCTTTTCTCAATATCGACCAACGCGTACGCGGCTGTGACGTAATGGCCTTGGAACTTTCCGCACAGTGCTCGATTCAAGCCCGACAAGACAGCCGCCGGATCCCGTGCCTGGGCGGATTGCGCGGCAAGGGCGATCTTGAGCATGGAGGAGATGAGTGCGGCAGGCATACCGTGGCCGGATACATCCGCCACCAAAATCCCGAGCCGTTTCTCGTCGACAACGATGAAATCGTAGAAGTCGCCCGCCACCGAGCTCATCGGAACATAACGGGCAGCAATGTCCAGGCCCCTGATCTTGGGTATCTCACGCGGAAGAATGGACAACTGAATCTGCCGCGCGGTTTCCAGTTCACTCCTGATGGTCCGAAGTTGCTGAGCCAGTTGTTCACGTATGCCGCGAAGCACGAGATGGGTTTGCACCCTCGCCTTGACGATCGGAGGCGAAAATGGCTTATGGATGTAGTCCACAGCCCCAACCTCAAATCCCTTGGTTTCGTCATCCGTTTCCGTCTTTCCGGTGAGGAAGATCACGGGGATATCCCGCGTCTCGGGGGCGGCCTTCAACCGGTTGCAGACTTCGTAGCCGTCCATTTCCGGCATGACAATGTCTAACAGGATCAGGTCCGGTGCCGGCGTTCCTTTCGCCAGCTCCAGAGCCTTGGCGCCGTTTGTGGCGACGCGGATCCTATAGGAGTCCTTCAGAATGGAATTGACAACCTGGATGTTGGCCGGAGCGTCGTCCACCAGCAACACGACTTTTTTCTCTTCTGCGTCCATCAATCTCAGACTTTGGGAGCGTAATAACCATCCCGCGCCACGACCTTGTATTTCACTTGCTTGCCCTTTTCGTTGACGATCCTAAGCGGGGTCCCCTGCTCGTCCACCAACTCCACCTTGAGTTTGTGATACTTGCCATCGCGGGCGGGATTCGTGGGCACAAATCCAAGACTGTACTGGGTGCGAAGCTGGCCCGCAACCTGCTGGTAGATGTTTGGCAGGTCGGCCTCAAAACGCGGAAAATAAGCTTGACCGCCGGAGTACTGGGCGATGTAGGTTAACTCGTTCTTCGCTTCGACGGCTGTCATGCTGCCATAGCTCCGCACGTCCAGAAACTCCAGGATGCTGACCGGATAGATGGCCGTGTCAGAAGCCTTGGCGATCTTCAACATCTGCGGATAGGTCAGTTTGCTGAAGGTATCGATGCCGGTGCAGATCGGAATGATGGCCTTCCGTCCCTGGATATCTTTCATGCGGTCGATGGCGTAGGCCAGGGAATCGTACAGGTTACTTTCGCTGAAACCCGGGATGCGCAACGTGTCGAGCGCAGCCTTCACCTGCATGCGGTCCTGGGTGAAATCGGTGAGGATGTGAGGCTTCATATCGAAGTCAACCACCGCCACCCAGTCGTTCGGCTTCATCACGTTGAGGAATTGGTACGCATACTCGAGCGCCAAATAAAGGAAACTCCAGTACCGGTTAGCGAACTCGACCAGCATGCAGACCGTTAAGGGAGCCTCAGAAGTGCCAAAATTGGTTACGGTCTGCTGCACTCCATCATCGAGAACTCTGAAGTTGGCCCGCTCCAGCGTGGCGATTGGATTACCGCCGTTATCGGTGACCAGGACGTCGACGTTCACCAGATTAGCCGTCTTGGAAAGCGTGTAGATCTCGCTGGGATTGATCTTTTCCGGCTTCTTCTGCTCCGGCACTGGGGCCGGTGTTGTCTTCTTCGGCGCGATAACCGTTTCGCCCACCTGTGGGGCTGGACCCGCGGGAGGTTGTTGCTGGCTTGGCTGTTGCTCACCCTGATTTTGTGCGAATAAGGGAACAGCCAGTAATACCAGGGCGACCGCAGCCACCGCCTGGACCGTACGAACCACGCGTGGAAATTGAACTTGCATAGTTTTTCCCTCGGAGCTCTTCAAACCCCTCACTCATCTTTATGATGCCATCCGGCCGTATGAGGGTCAACTGGAGGAGAGTATTTTTGACTATTTTGGTCAAGTCAGATAGACTTTGTGACGATATAATGCGTTGGGAGGTGGAGTCTGGCACAGACCCAGGCGCTTAGCCGGCGGCGAACGAGTGGTCGGGACACAGAGATGACCTGTATGGAACACAGACGGAAACGGGTACGATTCGATCCTCGCTGAACTACCCGCGGTGGCTAACCTTACGGTGGCTACCGTTCTGAACCCGAGCTGAGAGAAGGATTCAAATGCTGTCGGGCGCCCAAAAAAAAGTTGCCAATTGCATGAGAATCCACTTGACAAGAATCTACAGTAGCGGTATAGTTTAGGTTCGTCGTCCGTAGCGGTGACGGAGTGGCTTCGGAGTAACAGAAATAACTGTTGACTCCGAGGTAACTTCTGCGTTAGGCTCTACCTCCAGGGATCCTTCCGGGTCCCAAATTAAACCCTGGAGGAGAGTCTAATGAACAGATATGCGCAAGCAGTATTGTTGGCATTCTTGGTGGTGCTGACCAGCGTCAGTTTGCGGCGTGCGAGTGCAGCCGCGTTGAGCAACGAATGGCAACCGAGCTTTTCCATCAGCGGTGGGACGTTGTATCCGGTGCCCCCTTCTCATGCCGGGCTTGCCGACGACCCTGTGCCTCCGCCTCACGTCGTACCTCAAACTGTGGCGATCGGTGGGATGCCCATGCCCCCGCCTCATGTCGTAACGCCAACCGCAGCCATCGGTGGGATGCCCATGCCCCCGCCTCATGTCGTATCACAAACCGCAGCCATCGGTGGGATGCCCATGCCCCCGCCTCATGGGGTATCACAAACCGTTGCCATCGGTGGAATGCCCATGCCCCCGCCTCATGGGGTATCGCAAACCGTTGCCATCGGCGGGATGCCCATGCCCCCGCCTCATGGGGTACCGCAAACTGTTGCCATCGGTGGGATGCCCATGCCCCCGCCTCATGGGGTACCGCAAACTGTTGCTATCGGTGGGATGGCCATGCCCCCGCCTCATGGGGGTTCGCGAACCGTGGCCATCGATGGGATACCCGTACCTCCACAGCATGGTGGGTAGGCCAGCACGAAAGCGTACCTGGGCTGTGGGTTAGGAGCCACGGAAGTGGGCTGCTGTGGCTCGCCGATGAAGGAGGCTACACCAATGCTCGGTAACCTCCTGGCAACGGCTGTGGAGTACACGGTTCAGGCCCTGGAGTTGTTCCTAGTCGTCTACCTGCTGTATCGTGGCCTGTGGAAACGCCATGCGGGGGTTTTGGTTTATCTTCTTTCCCTTCTGGCCGTTGACGAGGTGGTGCGCCGCTACTTCTTTCACCGCTACGGCTTGAACTCCCTCGCCTACGCTTACTCTTACTGGTTGACCGACGTTCTGCTGGCGCTCGAAGCTTTTGGGCTTATCTGTATTTTCTTCCGCCGAGCCTGCGTGCCGCAGCTGTGGCGGGTCCTTCGCCTGTCATTGATTGTTGTCTTTATCCTCGTCGCCGCGATTTCGTACTTATCCCTATCACATCATAAAGACAATCTGCTGCACAGTTTCATTTATGAGTTCGAGCAGAACCTCTTTTTCACTTGTGTGCTGCTAAATACACTCCTTTACATCATGCTGCATCAGATGGGAAGCGCTGACGAACAATTAGCGCTGCTCGTCTGCGGTATGGGCATTCAGTTCGCCGGACCCACTGCCGGTCTGGCTCTGGTGCATCTAACTGTTGGCGGGCAATTGGCCTATTTGTTACTTCACCATATTGCACCACTCTGTACCTTAGGAATGCTCCTAATTTGGACGTATGCGGTTCGCCGCTTTACAACGGTGCAGGAGCCAACCTACCGTGCTTCGGGTCATCGCGGCACAGTACCTGCCCTAGCCGGAGCTGGTCTGCACGGAGATTGAGCGATGTCACATATGTTTAGACTCGATATGATTATGGCTATTCTCAGTGTGATCCTTGGCCCCGCTCTCTTGATGTTCTACTTCCTGGATACCTGCAAGCGAATCCTGCGGCGGGAGTTCGGTCACGAGTTCTTCCACTCGGTGGTCAATGCCAACCGGCTGGAATTCCCGTTTGTGCGCAAGGCATTGGAAGAGTTTAACGCACCCGTGGACTACGAGCGCTTTCGGATGCAGCTTAAGTGCGATTTCCTTGCCCTCACTTACCTGCTCAAGAATGCAGGCAACGCGAAGGGGCGGCTCTCCAAAGAAGAGCGCTTTTTGACG
Organism: Terriglobia bacterium; assembly: GCA_035490955.1. Lineage (GTDB taxonomy): Bacteria > Acidobacteriota > Terriglobia > UBA7540 > UBA7540 > DATJKY01. The sequence goes on from DATJKY010000214.1 coordinate 6,498, forward strand.
TGGTACTTCAATGCGGTTGTCTTAAAGCTTATCATCACACATTGGCTCCGCTTGAGCGAACGAGCCGCCGTCTTGAGGCTTACTTCCATACTGGAATATTTTGCGAATGTGCTGGGTGAACGTGTTGACACGATTCGCTTCGGCGACATGACAGCTTCCGACTACCTCATGAGCTTGTGACGGTTTCGCCTTCCTGGTTGCGGACCTGAAGAGTTACCAGTTTTACGGTTAGGAGGGTTCGGCTCAGACCGACGAGCGTGGAGGCAGCTCTGCCAACTCCACCTCAGGGTATAGACAGGTTCATACGCGGGCAAGGCCTGTAAGCCGAATTCTGTTTCCCCGGCTCGCCGGGGTGGCAATCATTCCTCTAGCCCCGGCATTGCTGTCGGGGTCAAGCGACCTACCCGAGAGTTACCCCCGTGAGGGGGTTGGCGGGGCGGGCGCCCCTCCTCTCCTATTTGGTCTTGCTCCGTGTGGGGTTTACCCTGCCCCCGATATCACTATCGGGGCGGTGCGCTCTTACCCCGCTGAGCGGGGGTGCCGAAGCCACCCGCACCTTTTCACCCTTACCAGTCCTCTAAGTCCCAACTCGGCCGAGACCCGAGAGCCGGCGGTATGTTTTCTGTGGCACTTTCCGTATCGCAGGCGTACGGTCCGTTTGCGGACATCCCCCTGCGACCCTCGCTGTTAGCGAGCACACTGCCCTGCGGAGTTCGGACTTTCCTCTCCCCCACCCCTGGCGCCTGTGATCCTGTTCGGATCGAGTCGGCACCAAGGCGAGGCAGCGATTGCCCGGCCTGCCCGCGCAAGCTTCATCATAAGGCCTGAAGTGTTCTGTTTCAAGGGGGGCACTGCACTGCACCCAAAAATGCGCAGGATGCGGTAGCGCCCACAGCCTTTGCCAACGAGTCGCCGCGGCGAACAGGCGACAGGCGACGCGCTCCTGTTGGCCGGCGCGCAAATTCCAGCCCCATGATTTCGTCGCGTTGCCTCTTCTGATTATTGCTCGCGGCGACATGACGATTGAAGGGCTCAGTTTGGCGTTGAAGCGGCGAGGTCCAGAGCATCCGCCAGTGATGCAGTCGGCGTCACCGACGGTGGCAGGATCGCCTGGCGTCGCTTTCGGACAGCGGGCTTGCGCTCGTTCGGCGCTTTGCTGGTACCGGGGCGCAAGGGACGGATTGGCAGGATCCACGCTCGGAGTTTGCGCCGCGCCTTGTGGAGTTGGGATTTAGAGTTTCCGACCGACCAATTCATGATTTCTGCGATTTCGTGGTGGCCGTAGCCTTGCAATTCATACAGCGCGTAAACAGCTCGATAACCAGGAGGGAGTTCAGCAATCGCCCGCTCCAAGGTGATGCGGTCGATGCAACCCTTGAGGCGCAAATCGTGGTCGGCGACCTCGCGCCGTACCGGCTCATCCGGCGACGGGCCCTGGTCGTCGAGGGAAACCGCCGGGCGAGTCTTCTTGCGAAGGTGCATGAAGGCGACATTCGCTACCATGCGATGCAACCAGGTGGAGAATGCCGACTCGCCACGGAAGGTTGAGATCTTGCGGAACAGCAGCAGGAACACGTCCTGCGTCAGATCCTCGGCGTCAGCGGGGACGCGGGTCAAACGCAAACAGAGCGAATAAACGCGCCGTTTGTACCTCTCGAAGATCTCCGCAAAGGCTGCTTCGTCGCCCTGTTGGGCGCGCGCGAGTAGATGGCGCTCCGCGATGTCGGCGGTGGCAGGCGACGAAACCTGAAGTCCCGGAGTTGCCATTGGCTCTCCTTCGGCGATCGTCTTAAGCCCGGTAAGCATCCTCAAACCTGGCGCACACTCTGTTCCTTACAGGTTTTGGACGTCGCCCGGGGGGGAGAAATTCTGAAATTTATGTCAAAATTTTGTCATCTCCTAGCTACTTGGCAGTCAAAGAGTTCTGTTGCATAATCAGTGTTCAGTGATGGGAGTGCCCGGTTCAGAAGAAACCCACTCCTCTCTTGGGCCGGAATGCAAGCCATGAGTTTACCGACACGGGCGCTCGGCGCCGTCCGCTTCGGGGCTTTTGAAGTCGATCTGCAAGCCCGGGAGCTTCGCAAGCGTGGGCTTCGGCTGAAACTGCAAGAAAAGCCCTTTCAGATTCTGGAAATGCTCCTGGAAAGGCCCGGTCAGGTGGTGACGCGGGAGGACTTGCGCAAGCGACTCTGGCCGGACATCCACGTCGGCTTCGACCGCAGCCTGAACACAGCCATCAATACGCTGCGGCGCGCCCTGGGTGATTCGCCGGATAATCCACGCTTCCTGGAGACCCACTCTCGCCGAGGCTATCGCTTCATCGCCCCGATCGAGGCGGCGGAAACGCCAGCGCCGGCCATTCCTCAGCCTCTTCGCTCGGTCGCCATTTTGCCCTTCGAGAATGTGGGTGCGGACCCGGAGTTGGAGTATTTAAGCGACGGCATCACCGAAAGTATCATTAGCAGCCTCTCGCAATTGCCCTACCTGCGGGTCATGGCTCGGAGCGCGGTGTTTCGCTACAAGGGGCAAGGAATCGATCCGCAGGCGGTCGGGCGCGACCTCCGTCTGCATGCAGTGCTGACGGGGAGAGTTATACCACACGGCAACACCCTGACTATCGGCGCGGAGTTGGTGGAAGTACAGAATGGTTGGCGGCTGTGGGGCGAGGTCTATACGCGCAGCCTCTCTGAAATCTTTGCGGTGCAAGAGGACATCGCCAAGGAAATCGCCTCCAACCTGAGCGTCCGGCTGACGGGCGAGGAAAAGAAGGTCATCGTCAAGCGCTACACTGGGAACGTCGAGGCCTATCGTGATTACCTGAAGGGGCGCTATTACTGCAACAAGATGAACCCGGACGCGTTGCGCAAGAGTGTGGGGTGCTTCGAGCAGGCCATCGCAAAAGATCCTCACTACGCGCTGGCTTATGCCGGGTTAGCCGACGCCTACAATTTGTTCGCCTTCTTCGGCCTTCGCCCTACCAAGGAAGTCCTGCCGCCGGCCAAGGAGGCAGCCCTGAAGGCCCTCGAGCTAGACGAGACCCTGGCCGAGGCGCACGTCACGTTGGGCAGCATCAGGGACATCTACGATTGGGACTGGCCGGCCGGGGAACACGAATACGAGCGGGCGCTGGAACTGAGCCCTGGCTATCCCGCTGCGCATCATGGCTACGCCGACCACCTCGCCGCCCTGGGCCGGACTAAAGAAGCCATCAGCGAGATCCTTAAGGCCCAGGAGCTCGATACCCTCTCGCTGGTCTACAGCATGGAAGTGGCCTGGAACTGGTTCATGGCCCGGGAATACGATCGAGCCTTGGAGCAGTCCCTCAAGACGCTGGAGATGGAGCCGCTTTTCACCCCTGCCCAGCATACTCTCGGCCTAGCCTACGAACAGATGGGCAAGTATGAGGAAGCCATCGCGGCATTTGAAAAGGCGCTGACCGGCTCGGGAAGGAATCCCGTCCCTCTCGCCGCTATGGCGCACGCTTACGCGCGAGCGGGGCGCCGTCGCGAAGCGACCGAGAAACTCAACGAACTGCGGCAGTTCGCCAGAGAAGCCTACGTTCCCCCTTACTGGTTCGCGCTCCTGCACACCGGCCTGGGCGAGAAGGACGCGGCGTTTGAGTGGCTGGAAAGGGCCTACGCGGGGCGGGACGTGTGGCTGGTGTGGCTCAAGCGTGAGCCGCGATTTGATGTGCTGCGCTCTGACCCTCGCTTGGAAAACCTGCTCCGGCGCATCGGTCTCTTACCCTGAGTTGGGCCTATTGGAGTTTCCGCCGAATGCCCTCCAGCGCCGTCTGGGCCAGCGTGTAGTCCGGGCACATCCGCAGGGCCTGTTCGAAGTGCTGCCGGGCCCTCGCGTACATTTCCTTTGCCGCGTACACACGCCCCAGGTTGTAGTGGGGAAAGTGATAGGACTCGTAGCGTCGCGCTTGGAGCGCCCGTTCCAGCCAGGGTGCGGCCTCGTCGTACTGGCCCTTCTCAATCAGGTAAGCCCCGATATCGTTGTAGGGGTTGCCGAACTCAGGGTCGATCTGGATGGCCTTCTTGCACTCCTCGATGGCCTCCATCAGCCGGCCTTGG
>DATJKY010000215.1:0-3404 GCA_035490955.1 Terriglobia bacterium
CTAGACTAGACTAGTGCTTAGTGACACGAGTTCGCGCAATTACGCTCCTGTATCAGGGCACGTCTTTAGGCGTGCCGAACGCGGTACCCATTATCATCCCCAAGGCCTTTAGGCCCTGAGGGATAGCCCGGCAGCGGCTAAAGCCGGCGGGGGGCGACCTCGCTCGCGGCACGACTAAAGTCGTGCCCTGATACGACGTATTTTGTGACGCGGACTTGTGTCACTAACCACGAGTTAGGACAGTCTCCGAGACCCGTCGCCGCGGGGTGTTGGGACGGGGCAGCCGGCGTTTTCTCCCCGATGCCGCCAAGATACCGGTGCTACGAGACCTGGACGCGCAGTTCGCCGCACATTTTTCCGCTCGGCAAAACCTTGCCGGGATTCAGCATCCCTAACGGATTCAGCGCCGACTTGAGCCGTTGCATCATCTCGAGATCGTCGCTCGAGAAAATCAGCGGCATCATGTCCTTCTTTTCGATTCCCACCCCGTGTTCGCCGGTGATGGATCCGCCCATTTCCGCACACTTCACCAGGATTTCCTCCGCCGCTTTCAGTACATGTTGCGATTGCTTGCGATCGCGAGCGTCGAAAAAGATCAAGGGGTGCAGGTTGCCATCGCCGGCATGAAAAATGTTGCCAATCGGGAGCTCGTGCCTCCTTCCGACCTGCTCGATGTGATCAAGCATTTCCGGAAGCCGGGTGCGCGGGATCACGCCATCCTGCACGTAGAAGTTGGGAGCGATGCGACCCATGGCGCCGAAGGCGTTCTTGCGTCCCTTCCAAAGCAGTTCGCGTTCCGCGGCTGTCTTTGCCCGCCGGACCTCCCGCGCATGGTTCTCCGTGGAGATCGCTTCAATCTGGGCGACCTCTTCTTCAACGGCCTCACGCAGGCCCTCGACCTCCATCAATAGAACGGCAGCGGAGTCCATTGGGTAACCGGCGTGCGTGGCTTCTTCGACAGCGCGCAGCGTCAGGCCGTCCATCATCTCCAACGCGGCGGGAGTAATCCCGCGCGCCGTAATCGCCGCCACCGTGCGCGTAGCGTCGGCAACCGAGTCGTAGATTCCCAACAAGGTCTTCACGTCTTCCGGCTGGCGCGTCAGGCGAACCGTGATCTCTGTTACGATTCCAAGTGTGCCCTCCGACCCCACCATTAAGCCTGTGAGGTCATAGCCGGGCCGATCCCAGAATGCCGCTCCCGTGTGGACCACGCTGCCGTCGGCCAGCACTACTTCCAACCCCAGCACGTGATTGGTTGTCACCCCGTAAGCGAGCGTATGGGGGCCACCGGAATTCTCCGCCACGTTGCCGCCAATCGTGCACGCTTTCTGGCTGGAAGGGTCGGGGACAAAGTAATAACCGTCATCGGCGACGGCCAGCGAGAGGTCCAGATTGACCACGCCGGGCTGGACCCGGGCGCGCTGATTCTCAAGGTCAATGTGGAGGATCTTCTTCATGCGCGAGAGCGCGATCACGATGCCGCCTTGCGTCACCACCGCGCCCCCGCTCAGGCCAGTCCCCGCGCCGCGCGCGACCACCGGAATACCATTGCCTGCCGCGAGCTTCACAACCCCAACTACTTCTTCTGTACAGGTTGGGAAAGCTACCGCATCCGGCTGGCGTAGCGACGAGAGGGCGTCGTACTCGTAGAGCATCAAGTCTTCCGGCCGCCACAAAACCGCCTGTTCGCCAACGATGTTTACGAGTTCTTGAACAAGAGGGCTGGGGTTCATCGACCTGCTGAGTATATCCAAAAAGCTGCTGCCATGGCGGGGATTTGCTGAGAAACTGACGCACTGACAGACTCACAAAGTGAAACCTGAATCCGGAATCCTGAATTCTTGTCATTGCTCCAGTCTTTCAGTGCCTCAGTCCCTCAGTCCCCTCCTTACCCGAGAATTGAACAACTGAAGTACTGACAAACTGACGAACTGAAATCCTAGGGCCACACCTGTCCCCCCAAGCTCTCTTTAAGCTCCCTTTTCCGCCTTCCCGCGCGCCTTTTCAGGGCTTCTCAGGCCCTTCGGCCGGCCGGTTCGGCCCTCAGGGGCCTCCGAGGTCTCTTTCTTAGCTCCGGAGCTCAAATCCCCTCGGCCGCTTCGTTTCCTAGCCCCCTGGTCGTTGGCCATTGACCCCGGCCCCTGACTCCCAACCCCCAGCAGTGGCAGGAGATGGTGCAGCAAGAGGCGAAGGCGGCGAAGGTCCTGCCTCCGCTTCCCGTCCACTTCTTGCATCTCCCATAGCAGACGCGTCTTGCGCTCGATCTAGGCGACAAGGCAGGAGTCATCTCGCCCAGGGCCGTTTCGGGACCAAAGGGGTACATCTCAGGTTAGGCGACATAACCGTCAAAGTGGAAAGCTTGGGATTGGCTGCTCAGCTTCGTTGCTGGAACTCTGGACGGTGTCGAGGTCTCCCGCTCGGCACCCGAGCAAGGCAATGATTGCGGCGATTACGTTCCTCGTGACCCCGCGGGCCTTGGGTCCCTGCGCTCAGTGCTGTTTACTTCGCTGCAAAAGGGGTAAGATGGGGCTGGCTTGAGAAGCTAGGGCGACTACCTTGTTAGGCCAAATCGTATCTCATTACCGCATTTTGGAGGAGTTGGGCGCCGGGGGCATGGGCGTGGTCTACAAGGCCGAAGACACCCGGCTGCACCGCTTTGTGGCACTCAAGTTCCTGCCCGAGGCTCTGGCCAAGGATCGCCAGGCTCTGGAACGTTTCCAGCGCGAAGCCCAGGCGGCCTCGGCCCTCAACCATCCCAACATCTGTACGATTTACGACATCGGCGAATTCGAAGGGCAGCCCTTCATTGCCATGGAGTTTCTGGAAGGGCAGACCCTGAAAGGCCGCATCGAAGGTAAACCCCTCAAGACGGCCCAGCTTCTGGACTTGGCGGCTCAAGCGGCGGACGGGCTGGACGCGGCCCACAGCAAAGGGATCATTCATCGCGACATCAAGCCGGCGAACATTTTCGTGACCACGCGCGGGCAAGCGAAGATCTTGGATTTTGGCTTGGCCAAGCTGACTGTAGGGGCTGGGCTTGGCCCGCCCAGGGCGCCCCAAGGAGTACCCCTACAAGACACGCCCACGGCATCCATCGATCCCGAACACCTGACCAGCCCAGGTGTTGCCCTGGGAACCGTAGCATACATGTCGCCTGAGCAGGCGCGGGGCGAGGATCTTGACGTGCGCACCGACCTGTTCAGCTTCGGTGCCGTGCTCTACGAAATGGCCACCGGCCAGCGGGCATTCTCCGGAGCCACAACAGGGGTGATCTTCCACGCCATTCTTGCCGAGATGCCAGCCCCGCCGCTCGAAGTGAATCCCGAACTGCCGACCGAGCTGGAGCGCATCATCAACCGTTTGCTCGAAAAGGACCGTGATTTGCGCTATCAGAGCGCCGCGGA
>DATJKY010000216.1:0-2724 GCA_035490955.1 Terriglobia bacterium
GGAGCGAAGGGGGCAGGTCACCCGAACTGATTTGAGTCAACGGGAAACCGGAGGAACTCGTTTTCAGTGGAAGACGGTAGTCTTCCGTGGGTGGCACGAGCCGGATAAGCCGAGAGGTTTACGTCCGGTTCTGTGAGGGGCTCGGGGTGAAATTCCCCGGGCCTACTCGGCCAAAGGTGGGGCAAGGTCGAGTCTGCGTTTCTAAGACGAAGGCGCTCTCATTCACCCACCGGACCAAGGTGATTGCGGACGGCACGGTACAGAAGAACAACGCGTGACCTCAGGAGAACTGGCAGAGTCCCCGGTTGGGATTGGGGTAAGCGGACCTATAAGCGCAAGCGAAGTGGCGAGCGACGCTCTGTCAGTAGTCGGACTGCCAAATATTACCTGAAGCGTGATGAAAGTCACGTGACCGAGCGATCGGCGACTCGAGTGGGTCGGGGAAGGTGGCAGACGAAGACAGCAAGGCAGAGGCGGGCAACCAGAAGAGTAAGGATGATGAAGGTGGATCAGTTCGCTTAGCGAAAAACCCGTACATCATCGTCCGAGGATACGGGAGGCCCGACTCAACCCGACGGATGTAGGCAAGGCCCACTTGAGGTTGCCTTTACCTTACATCTCAGGTCCTGTGTCTTCGTGAAAGCTGCATGCGGGACAACCGCACGTGCAGTTTGGGCGGCGGACGGAGGCCAGCGCGCAAGCGCGCCTCCTCCGACCCGACTGGGCCAATAACTTCAGTGTGGCTCGTCATGCCTTTCCATCTTGCGTTTTAAGACCACATAGATGTTCGCAACATTTGCGTCCGCAATGCCAACAGGTCCAGTTTGCGGAGCCGCCGCATTGAGAGGCTGTCGGTGGACTTACGCGAAATGCGCCGGATTTGATTTGATAACTGCGTCGGCTCCAATGGCTCTCGCTATGGCCAGGGCTCGCGGGAGATTACCTCACCTCGTCCAGTGTCAGGTTCGGGACCGGCGTGTCGGGCTTGAGCGGGGGCTTGCGCGTGTGCCATGGGGTCACTTTCTCGTAAGCGTGTGCGAGGGCCAGCACCTGCGGCTCGCCAAAGTGGGGACCGACAATCTGCAAGCCGATTGGGAGATCGCTCTTCGTGAAACCGCAGGGGATGGAGATCGCCGGCAGCCCGAAGACGTTGAACTGCCCGGTGTTTTCCAGCTCGGGGTTCAGCATCTTTTCGGTTTCCTCCCTTTTGATGGCGGCTTCCACCGTGCGCGGCGTCTTCCGTCGCGTCGGCATCACGAGGAGATCCACATCCTGGAAGACATCGTCCACGGTACGTCGAAGCAACTGGACCTGCCTCCACCCTTGAACATAGGCGGCCGCCTTTGCGTCCGCCTGGCGCTGCAGGGCCCTGCGCGTGGGTATCTGATAGAGCTGGGGCGATTTTTCGAAATGCTGCTGGTGATATGCATATGTTTCCCCGGCGAGCGTCACGCCCTCTGTGCTGAGCAAGGTGACCTCTCGCGAGCTCTTCGTCAGCTTCGTCAATTCCGCGAGGGCATCTTCCACGGCCTTTCGGATGTCTTCATCGAGAAGGTCGAAGTACGGAGCACGAGGAATCCCGAGCCGGAAGCCACTGACCGGCTGCTTCAGGGCAGCCGCGTAATCGGGGATCGCATACTTTTCGCTCGAGATGTCCAGGCGGTCGTAGCCGGCGAGCGCCTGAAGCATGATGGCCCCGTCCTCGACGGTCCGGGTCATGGGACCACAGTGGTCGAGCGTCCACACCAGCGGTACGATGCCACGGATGCTGACAAGGCCGTAGGTGGGCTTCAGCCCGACGATCGAGCAATAAGACGCTGGCGTACGGATGGAGCCGCCGGTATCGGTTCCCAGCGCGCCGTAACATAGCTCAGCCGACAGCGCGGCGGCCGAGCCGCCCGACGATCCGCCTGGGCTCCGCTCGAGCGCCCAGGGATTCCGCACGGGTCCGAAATAGCTCGTCGCCGAAGTGCCTCCCATTGCGAACTCGTGCAGGTTTACCTTGCCGATGATGATGGCACCGGCTGCCTTGAGACGGCGAGTGACTTCCGCGTCCTCGGTGGGAACTCGATCAGCGAAGACAGCGCTGGCGGCTGAAGTACGTACGCCGGCGGTGTCAATGTTGTCCTTGAGTGCGATCGGAATCCCGTGCAAAGGGCCTCGCAACGTACCCCGCTTTTGCTCAGCCTCGAGCTGACGGGCCTGTGCCATGGCCTGCTCGCGCATGATGGTCACGAAGGCATTTAGTTTTGGATTGTAAATCTCAATCCGCCGCAGACAAGCTTCGACCAGACTGGAAGGCGTCACCGATTTCGTACGAAGGCGATCCGCGGCGTCTTTCAACGTCAGACTAGCAAGGTCGCTGTCGGAATCGCTCGACAACCGTGCCTGAGCGTTTCCTGAAGGTTCTTTCGGGGGCGCGGTGAAGTCAGCGTTCCTTGCGTGGAAGAGGCGTGCGGAAGCGAGGGCCGCAGTGCCGGCGACAAGAAACTGCCGGCGCGTGCGCGCGTGACGATCCATGAGACGTCCTCCTGGGCGAAATGTCCTTTCGCTTTAACAACGGAGCCGGATTATACCCCGCTCCGAGACCCGGCCCACCCTTGATCTCTTCTCGCATGAAGTCTTTGATTTTCGGCAATTCCCTGAGTGGACCTGGGCCTGAACGCTTACCGGAGATGGCCCAATCGAACGATGAAAGCCACACGGATTTTCGGGGCGAGGGGT
>DATJKY010000217.1:0-1855 GCA_035490955.1 Terriglobia bacterium
GCGGCTTCAGCCCGATGAGTTTTCCATCGTGGTTGTTGATGAAGCGCACCACGCCGTCGCGCCCAGCTACCGGCGGATCTTCGATCACTTCGGCCTGTTCGAACCCAACGTTTCCCGTTACCTGATCGGCTTCACTGCCACCCCGCGACGAGGTGATAAACACGGACTCGGCGAAGTATTTGAAGAGGTCTGTTACGCACGGGACATGCGCGAGATGATTGCGGACCGTTACCTGTGTCCCATTACAGGCTGGCGCGTGGACACCGATTTGTCCCTTGATCACGTGACGGTCCGACATGGCGATTTTATCGAAAGCCAGCTCGCACGCGCAGTGAATATACCCCTGCGTAACGGTCTGCTGGTGAAAGCCTATCGAGATTTCGCCCCGGGAAGACGCGCTATCGTCTTCTGCGTGGATGTGGCGCACGCTAAGGACGTGCATCGCGCGTTTGCTGAGGCTGGTATTCGAGCGGCGCCGGTCTGGGGCGAACTCTCGAGAGATCAGCGCCGCTCGACTCTAGCTGCGTTCTCAGCAGGAGAGATCGATGTGATAACCAACTGTAATGTACTGACCGAGGGTTTTGATGAACCGCGCGTCGATTGCGTAATCATGGCGCGACCGACGAGATCGAAGCTGCTTTATGCCCAAATGGTCGGGCGCGGCACGCGGCTGCATCCTGGCAAGAGAGATCTGATGGTCATCGACGTTGCCGATAACTCGAGAACGCATCAATTGCCGGGTCTGCACAGCTTGTTCAATTTGCCGCTCAACATGAATCTGAAGGGCGGCAATGCCCTGGAGGTCGAACGACAGATCGAACGACTGAATCGGACTCAGCCGTGGATCGATATATCGCGCATTCGCACACCCCAGGATCTGAAGCTCGCTGCGGAACGCATTGAGTTCTTTGATTTCGAGCCGCCCGTGGAAATACGGGCCTACACGCAGAATACGTGGCACGCCGTGCCCGGAGGATACCGGCTCGGGCTCCCCGAGGGCGAATGGATTTTGATCGAGCCCAATCTCCTCGACACCTGGGATATTCGGCTCTCCTTGGTTAAGCCGAGCTCAACATCATCGTTGAGTCGCGCGACGAATCTGGCCGCGGCCGTTGCATCCGCGGACCGTTTTGTGGCCGCCCATCGCCCCGACGCGCGGCGGGTGGTTGAACGCTCGGCGCACTGGAGAAACGAACTCCCGAGCGACAAACAAAAGCAGCTTCTTGCCCTTAAGGGGATTCCCGTACCCGTAGGACTGACACGGGGTCAGGCCGCTCAAATGATCTCGCAACTTGTGTCTGCGCGAAGCCTCCGAAGCTCACGATAACGGCGCACCGGGCTCCTTTTTCCATCGAGTTCGGTTTATTATCATCAGACTGACCGACAAAAAAAGGAACTGGAATGGGACACTATTGCAGGATCTGAGCGACAGGGAGCAGAGCTCGGGGGAAGGCCTTGATGAAGCGTCCTGAGGTGTCCGATCCGTGACAAGCGAGGTCTGGTGCAGCAGGCAGCTGCCGTCACGTTGCTGCTGCAGTTCTCTTCCCCAGGTACAATCAGTCGACGCACAAGCGTCACTCTTTCCGGTGGCAGCGCTCGTTTGGGCGAAGGCGAGCAGGCGCTCGACAATCGTGACATCCAGTTCGGCGCAAAGCTTGGTTTTTGAAACAGAAAATTCCCCGCATCGAAAGGGGCCCTCATGCGGCATACGGCAAAGGCGATTTGCACATTGACAGCGTTATTCGTCGTCTTCGTGGCTAACGCACAGGTGGCCAACAAACCGTTGCCTCGGTACGACTTGCTGCTCAAGGGGGGCCACGTCATTGATCCCGCGAACAGCTTAGACGGAAAAAGG
>DATJKY010000218.1:0-6798 GCA_035490955.1 Terriglobia bacterium
GTTGTCGGAACCCTGCTTCTCGCAGAGCGCTCTGCTCAAGCGGGGCAGATGTCCGCATCAGACGACCAGGACAAGATCGTGATCATCTTCAAAGACGGACACCAGCAGAGCTTTCGGGTAGCGGAGGTTGCACGAATCGAATTCAGTCAATCCGTGCGCAGTGTTTCGACCGTAAGCAGTGTACGCTTTGTGGGGCGATGGAAGGTGGGTGACGGAGCGGGGGGTATCTTTTACATTACGCTGCAGCCGGAGGGCAAGGCAGAGAAGACCCTGGGTTCGCGCGACGGTACATGGACGGTCATCAACGGGGAGGCGCGCGTGAGCTGGCAGGATGGATGGCACGACGTCATCCGAAAGGTCGGCAACAAGTACCAGAAGGTGGCTTTCAGCCCGGGCTCCTCTTTCGACGCCGAGCCTTCGAATGTGGCTCAGGCCGAGTACACAGAACCCCACTAATCTGGAATACTGGCTCATTCCTTGAGCACTTTTTCGATGGCCGCCGCAGCGATCGGCACCATCACCGCGTAGCCTCGATCATTGGGATGCAGGCCATCGTCTGAGTAACCTTCGCGCAGCATCCCATGCTGGTCCACGAGTGCCGAATAGTAGTCGGCGACCGGCGCATGGATTTCTGCCGCGTACTTCCGCAGCCAGTCGTTCAACTTGAGGATGTCCGGCGGTGGACGGCGAGCCGTTTGCTTGCTCGGTGCATAGTCGCTGACCGGCAAAAGCAGGCCGAGAATGGGCTTGATGCCGTGCCTCGCTGCCAGCTCACAAATGGCGCGGAAATTGTCTTCAATCATCTCCGCCGTCTCCGGCCCCGTGTTCCTTGCAATGTCATTAGTCCCGGCAAGGACGATCATAGCGGCGGGTTGAAGGTTGATCACGTCAGGAAACATCCGCACCAGCATTTGAGGTGTTGTCTGGCCACTAATGCCCCGGTTCACGTAAGGCTTTCCCGGAAAATACTGCGCCAGCTTCCAGCCATCAGTAATCGAATCACCGAGAAAAACCACGCGTCCTTTTTCGCGGGACTGCTCCTCGAGACGCCGATCATCTGCGTGGTAGCGGCCTAGCTGGTTCCAGTCCTGTAATTGATCCGCGAGCCGTTGGGCAAGAAACTGAAGGCAGCAATCCGCCTTGGGTGGCGAGAACTCCTCAACCAACTGCGCCCGCGCGCCGACGGGCAATAAGGACCCGGCCAACAGAACAAGCGACAGCTTGGCAGACATATTCATAGCTCCTCCGCAGCAAGTTCCATCCAAATTTCTAGTCTCCAGTTTCCGCTTTTGATTTTCCACTGGGTGGGGCAGACATCGTCTTGTGATGTCTGCGAACATCCTGAAGCCCCTGGATCGCCTGCCCCGCCCCAGCAGCCGCATACATGCCAAACGACGGCATGTATGCGCCACCCTAACTAATTTCCGATTTCCGGTTTCTAGTTTCGATTTTCGATTTTTGAATTTCGAGCTCCTGGTAAGACGGGACCCCGCCCAAACTCTTGGCTGTCTTCACGGCACGCAGGACGGCCAGCGCCGTCACCTCGGCGGCCGCAGTACCCAGCGTGTTTAAATCGGCTCGCTTCTGGCCCGCAGAGAGCGCAAACACCAGGTCGCCGTCAAACTGCGTGTGCACAGGGCGGACAGCGCGTGCCAAGCCAACCTGTGCCATTTGCGCCACCTTGGTGACCTGAAGCTTATCGAGGCGCGCGTCAGTGATCACCACCACCAGGGTAGTGTTGGTTTCCTCAAAACCCTTGCGCACCCTACCCTGTAACATCTGCTCGCTGGTTCCGGCAAATTCGAACGCCTCGGGAGTGGTGCGGGCGCCCGCGACGATGCGGCCGTTGGTCGGATCCACGACGTCCCCGAAAGCGTTGACTACGGCGAGTGCTTGAACGATGGCGCTACGCGGGAGCGCCAGACTGGCAAAGCCGACGCCGCCTTTCGTAGCGTGGGAAACGCCGAAGAGCTTACCCACAGTCGCCCCTGTGCCGGCACCCACGGAGCCTTCCGCGACTTCGGCGCTGGCATTCTGGCAAGCCCAGCGGGCCATCCCTGGATTGGGCCGAGCCTTGGAGGAACCGATTGCGAGATCGAACACCACTGCCGCCGGCACGATGGGCACACGGATCTTCCCGGCAGCAAACCCTACCCCTCGCGACTCGAGGTACTGCATAACGCCGCCGGCAGCCTGCAGGCCGAAAGCACTTCCGCCAGTCAGAAGAATGCCATGAACGCGCTCTGCAAGATGTCCTGGAAGGCAGGCTTCGAGTTCTCGCGTGCCGTGCGCTGAGCCTCGGATGTCTACACCACACACTCCTCCACCTTCGCAAAGGATGACCGTGCAGCCTGTCAATCCGCGGAAGTCGCTGGCGTGACCGATACGAATACCAGGAAGAGTCCTGAGCCGCTTTGTGCCAATCGGCAATCGAGTCACGACGTTGCTTTCAAGAGGGCCTTTACCTGGTCCTGAATCTTCTTCGCCGCCTTTTCTTTGTCGTTGCCCGGTTTCTCTTTCAGGAGTGCCAGGGCTGAGGTGGCAGATTCATCTGCCACACTGCAAAGCAGTTTGAGCTTCTGATAGTCGGCCAAATGCTTGCGATCGAAAAACCCAGCCGCGTCAACGAGCTGCCGGCCAAGGAAGATCGCAAAGTCTGCGCCCTCAATCTTCACCGGGCCTGCGTTCATCGCGTTACGCGCCTTCGACCGATCGCCCCCGACGACCGCCCCTAACACGTCGTCGATGCCCTTCAGTTGGGCGGCCTTCAGAGCGGCCTCCTGTTGATTCGGTTCTATCCAGGCGCCAGTTCTCACTTTGATGAGTTCCGCCACTTCCAGGGGGCCCTCGCTAGTCGGGTAAGGAGCCTCCAATATCAGCTCCTTCGCGATCTGTCCTCCGTCGTTCAGCGAGTGAGCAACTTCTCCCAGACCCAGAGCTGCTTGCCCACCAGCGTGAAGCGCATCGTTTCGCATCCGCTTGTACTCAACCTGAAAGTGGGGGTTCTTGGTGGTCTCGGAGCCCTTGCCGTAACCTTCCGCAAGATACTTGTAGCCTTGCATCAGGCCCCCATAGGTTACTAGGCTGAGGACTTGCGCCCGTCGCGTGAATTCCTTGGGTGGCTTCTGCTGGGCCAACCCCAGCGTGAACTCCAGCGTACGGTCGAAGCGACCTTTCTTAAACATGTCCTGGGCGTCTTGGTAGACCGCAGCATCGCCCGTGGGGCGAGGTGTGGGTGCGGAACAGGCTACGAAGAGCATTGCTATAGTAATGACAGCAGACACTACAAAGCAGTAGACGATGGACGGATGACGGAGTTTGCTATTCATGACTCCTCCCAGGGGTCCGGCCGCAGAGAAGAACGATCTCCGCCGAGCGGAGGGACCGAGATACTCTACTGGAAACTTACTGCTGCTCCGGCTGAAGAACGGCTTCCAACGAGAGCAGCATCTTTGACTTCCTTCTCTAGGGCGACTATATGCCATCGTCGGTAAGAATTCAACACGGGTAGGCTCCGCAGCACCGAAGGCCCGAAGTGCCCGACACCGTATTCGCCCTATAGTCGTTCGTTGCGCGACATAAAAGCAAGGGGCGCTGAATATGGCCCCGCGAGGGGTCAGTCCATGAATAGCCGTAGGTGCAACCTACGGACAATAAGCGGCAAAACCCAATCAACCCCGGAGGGGTTGGCTCTTGCAACGGTCGGCCCCTCCAGGGCCGAAAGGGTTTTCCTGGGTCCGCGTCGGTAGGTTTGCACCTACGGCTACTCGGTGTCCCGCTTCGCGGGACTCTTGAGTTTATACATTTTCGTCCAGCTACCCGGCTGGCGCAGACCTTCAGGTCTGCGAGGGTCCCTGGGCGGCCGAAAACGCACACCTTAAAGGTGTGCGCCAGCCCAACGACAGGAAATGTAGAAACTCCAGTGTCCCGCTTCGCGGGACTGCTGTCGTCACTGACTTGGCGCACCAGCTACGCAAGGACGGATCCAGGAAATCAACCAAAACTCCGAACCCCAACTTTTGTGTCGCGCACGCACAGTTACTCGACGCAGTTCGTCGCATCAAAGGTTGGGTGTATTCTGATGTCATGGCACTGTGGTTTCATACATTGGCCACTTTTAGCAGGCTGCTGAGAAAGGCCACTAGTTTGCTGGCACTGGCCGCTTTGTGTGTCTCTCCCGCCACGGCGGGCTGGGCAGGGGGAGAGTCCGCCACGTTGGCTGAGCTGTTGAAGCAAGGGGCTGAATTCGCGCGCGCCGAGAACTGGGAAGAGTCGCTCGCGGCCTACCGCAAGGCATTGACGATCAATCCGAACTACCCCGACACTCACTACGGGCTTGCGAACGCCTACGCCGGCCTCCAGCAAATACCCGAGGCCATCCACGAGTTCCATGAGACTCTGCGGCTGAAGCCCGACTTTCCCGGTGTCCATAACGACCTTGGCTCCCTCTATGAATCACAGGGAGAGCTGGCGCAAGCCATCGAGGAGTATCGAGCCGAGGTTCACATCCGTCCGGCTGACGCTGGCGCCCACTCCAGTCTTGCAACAGCACTCGCGGCCGGCCGACAGTTCGACGATGCGGCGCAGGAGTTCCGCCGAGCGCTAGCGCTCGCGCCCGGAGACCCCCAGATCATCGCGGCGTATGCCGGCGGGCTACAGCAGGCTGGTGACACGGAGGGCGCGATCAAGCAATGGCGAGCTGCCGTGGAATCGGCGCCGGGCAATGCCGACTTCCATGCGGGGCTCGCTGCCGCACTGGCACAGTCAGGCGCGATCAAGGAAGGCTTGGCGGAGCAGCGTGCTGCCGTACGCCTGCGCCCGGGCGATTCCGAGCTGCACGTGAATCTAGCGAGTGTCCTGCTCGCTGCCGATGATGTGATTCACGCCATCGGCGAGTATAGGCAAGCCGTGCAATTGCGGCCCAACCAGGCTGACTTCCGTTTCGGCCTGGCGCTGGCGCTACGCCAAGCCGGCGATTACGCTGGCTGTATCGAGCAATTACGACAGGTAATTCGACTGCGGCCGGAAGATGTCACTGCCCACGTTGAGTTGGCTGCCGCGTACCTCTCCGAAGCCAATCATCCCGCGGCCATAGCTGAGTACCGGGAGGCGCTCCGCCTGAAACCCGATGACCCGGCGCTGCATGAGTCCCTAGGTCTGGTACTCAGGAAGACCGCCAGCTTGGGCGGCGCCATCACCGAACTCAAGAAGGGGGCGGATCTATCGCCTGACAACGCGGACTACCATCGCAACCTAGCCGAAGCGCTGCAGGCTGCCGGAGACGTGCCGGGTTTCATTCAAGAGTATCGGGACGAGGTGCGCCTGCGCCCCGAGGACGCCGACGCGCGCCTGCACCTCGCCAGTGCTTTGGAGGCTGGAGGCAATCAGGCAGCCGCACTCGCTGAATATCGCCAAGCCGTGAAACTGCGACCCCAGAGCCCCGAGCTGCACTACCGTCTCGCCCTATCACTGATCAATGCGGGCAAACTGGACGAGGCACAAGCCGAACTTGATCGCGCCGTCCAACTCCGCTCCGACTTTGCTGAAGCCCTGGTTGCTCTGGGCGACCTCCTAGTGAGCCGGAAAAACTATGGCATCGCGGTTCCAACTTATCGTGACGCGCTTCGCCTGCGGCCCGACGACTCTAGCCTGCATGAGCGGCTGGCCAACGCCTTGCGCGAGAACGGCGACCCTGAAGGCTCCGTGGCCGAGTCTCGGGAAGCACTGCGCCTGGCTGCTGACAACCCCGACTATCAACGACAGTTAGGGAACACCCTCTACCAACAAGGTCAATTCAAGGCTGCTGCAGAAGCTTATCAGGCAAGCCTGAAGCACCGTCCGAACGACGCGACGACGCTCACCAGCCTCGGCCTCGCGCTCCAAAAGGCCGAGGACTGGCAGAGTGCCGCGGCCGCCTTTCGGCAGGCGCTCGCCGCCAAGCCGGACAGTGTGGAGGCGCACTTGGGGCTCTCCGACGCTCTCGTCCATTTGAATGATCCCCAGGGTGCGGTCGCCGAAGCCGAGACCGCCTTGCATGGGGCCCCGAATCTTCCCGCTGCCCACTTCGCCTTAGGGCGAGCGCTGGTCGCCCTCACAAGATTGGACGAGGCAATCAAAGAGTTCAGCGAGGCGTTGCGCGGCAAGCCCGACTTTGCTGAAGCTCGACTGGGTCTGGCTAAGGCACTCCGGCAGAAGGGCAACCTGGATGAGGCCATTGTGAATTACAAGGAGTATCTGCGACTGCGGCCGCAAGATGCGAGCGCCCAAGCGAGCTTGGCCGAAGCGCTGAAGGCCAAAGGGCAGTGACGAGTGGCAAGTGACGAGTTACCATGCGGACGGAAGAATACTTCCAGCAACGTGCCCGCCGTACCGATCGTGCCCAAACCTTAAGGATTTGGAAAAGGCAGGAAAAGGGAACGCCAAGGGAGGGAGACGAGGTTCCAGTGGACTGGCCGAAACCGGAGGCGAAAAAGTCAGGAAGGAAGTCCGCTAGCCTGCCAATGGCAAGGGAAGGAGCGAGAAGAAGGCCGATATCGGGTAGCGGCCTTATAGGCGCTAAGGCAAGACGTCTTTTGGTTTGGCCTCGGTAGGGCCAACCGTGAGTAGCCGTAGGTGCAACCTACGGATGACGTCCAAGCCCGATCCTCCCAACCCCACGACGGGTTGACCATGGGCCATTGTCCGGCCCCGCAAGGGCCGTGACACCGCGGGGGTGTTCCATTCCGGTAGATTTCACCTACGGCTACTCACGGTGTCGCCCTTCGGGCAACGCGGATTTGGGAGCAACAAGAAATCGAC
>DATJKY010000219.1:0-3521 GCA_035490955.1 Terriglobia bacterium
CAGGGCCCTCTGCAACTGGCGCAAGCCGCGCGTCAAGCCGCGATCAACGACAATCAGGTTCTCCAACTGCGCCGCGGGCGCAACCAGCACACCTACACACATCAGCGGTCCAAGTTCGACCATTCGTTGAGCGTGCGCGAACAGCACGTAACCGGCGCCGTAAACGGCGAGCAACAGTGCCGGCAGGACCAGCAATCCCTTGATCCCAGGCCATCGTAGTACTACCCAGGTGAGCACCAGGCTAGCAGCCAGGAGCATGAGCGTCTGCACTCCCCATCCCACGGGTTGGAGTCGACGCCCCGACAGCAGCCCGTCGACCAGATTGGCGTGGATCTCGACCCCTGGCATCGGCAAGCGGTCGCTGACCGGCGTTGGCAATCTGTCGCTCATCTCAGTCGCGGCAAAACCGACCAGGAGAGCTTTGCCGCGCAATTCCTCTCCGGCCTTCCCTTCTAAGAGGTCGCTGGCGGAAACGGAGAGAAATGGGGGAGGCGACTGCCCCGTCGTGATCTGGTGGTGATAGTCGATGATCAGAAAGTCCGGCGAGACTTTATCCAGGCTCGTAGGCTTGGCCGTGTCTGCCAAGCGTTTTGGGTCAGGGACTTCCTGGACCACGCCGCGCGCCACGCGGGCGACCTCCAGCGCCAGCGCCCATCGTGGCCCTCCAAGGGTCACTTCGCGTGCCGGCACGCTGCGGCAGATGCCATCCGGCCCCAACACAGCTTGGACGTGACCGACTCCAGCGGCCCTTAGGGCAAACAGGGGCAGAGGCTCGGCCCACACACTGTGCTCCGGCGATGCCGCAATCTTAGTCGCCAGCACCACGTTGCCTGCCGAACCTAAGGCCTCAGCTAGGTCGCGGTCCGCTGCTTCTTCTTGAGGTTCTGATAGGATAATGTCCAAGCCCAGCGCTCGCGGACCTTGCGCGCTCGCGGCTCGCACCAGCCGCGCCAAAAGGACTCGCGACCACGGCCAGCGTCCGTAGCGGCTGATGCTGGCATCATCGATGAGCACCAGTGCCACTTGTTGGGAAGTGGGTTGCGGGCCGCGCAACCGGAAGTAGAAGTCGTTGAGCCGGCGGCTCAGTTCTTCGATGGGATAAGTCAGGCTGAGCACGGCGCCCAGCGCGAAGACGAGGGCGCTCAGCGCGAGCCAGCGGTGAAACTGGGGACGAGTCAATCCCATAATTCAGGGTGAAGCGCGGAACAATGCACACAGGCTATTTCGCTTCGTCTTCAGTTCAGCGGTTGAATTACGGGCTCCCTACGACTGCTCTTTGGCTTCCAAATCGATGCCCAGCCGGCGCGCCTTTTTGTAGAGCGTCTTGCGCTCGATGCCCAACCGGCGTGCAGCGAGTGATTTGTTGCCTTCTGCCTCGCGGAGGGCACGCAGAATGTGCTGGCGTTCCATCTCGAGCAAGGTGGCAGCCAGAGCGTGTTGGGTTCCGCCTGCGGCGGCCGCTGATACTGCTCTCTCGCGCGCCGTCAAACGCTCCACGTCTTCAGCAGTGATGGCATTCGAGGTGCAGAAAATGGCCAAACGTTCGACAGTGTTCTCCAGTTCGCGCACGTTGCCCGGCCATGGCCGTGAACCGAGCAACCGGACTGCCTCCTCAGCGATCGCCACCCGGGTCGTATTACGTTGGTTGAAGCGACCCAGGAAATGGCGGACGAGCAGAGGAATATCTTCGCGGCGCTCTTCCAGCGAAGGCAGCTGGATGGTTACCACGCTAAGCCGGTAGTACAGATCTTCGCGGAACACTCCTTTCTCAATCAGCTCGTTCAGATCTCGGTTGGTCGCGGCCAGGATGCGCACGTCTATAGGAGTATAGGTTGTGGATCCCAGGCGCCTAATCTGGTGGTCCTGCAGTACCCGCAGCAATTTCACCTGAAAACCGAGGCTGGTCTCGGAGATCTCGTCCAGGAAGAGCGAGCCGCCATGGGTGGCCTCAAAGAGCCCACGGCGGCTTGTGTCTGCTCCGGTGAAGGCCCCCTTCTCGTGCCCAAAGAGCTCGCTTTCCAGAAGCGTCTCGGTGAGCGAGCCGCAGTTGACAGGCGTGAAAGGCTTGTGGGCACGAGAACTGTGGGTATGGATAGCACGCGCCACAAGTTCCTTGCCGGTGCCGCTCGGGCCGGTGATCAGGACGGTAGCCGTGCCAGGCGCCACGCGGGCGATGGCACGATAGACCTCGATCATTTTGGGACTACGCCCGACTATGGCGGAGTCCGGGAAGCCCTCTTCGGCGGAGAAGTCAGCTTCTCTCACCCGGGAGCGGCGGCGGCTCTCCAGGCGGCGCACTAAGGCTAGCAGGTCATCAATAAGCAGCGGCTTGCCCAGGTATTCCACTGCACCTTCGGCCACAGAGCGGGCCACGGTCTCCACGCTGGCGTTTGCCGTCATCACCACGCAGTCGCACTCCGGCTGCAAGGCCTTTACCCGCTCTAGAAAGTCCAAACCGTTCGCCTGATCCAGATAGATATCCACTAAGGCCAGGTCGATCGGCCGCTGGCGCAAGACCGCTTCGGCGTCCGAGTCGTTATGCGTAATGTGGCAGGCGTATCCCTCTGCGCCCAACACCGAATGCAGCAATTGGCCGATGGATTTGTCGTCGTCTACGACCAAAATTTGTAGAGGCTCAGACATCTCTCAGTTAAGCATACACCCGCCGCCGTCGGCTCAAAAGCGGTAGGCAATTCCCACCCGGCCGCCATCGGCGCGGTAGGCTCCACTGATCTCCGCCACGCGAAAGTAGAAGTAGTCGGCACCTAATTCCCACTTTCCTAACAAAAAGCGATTGCGCAGGTCCATCTCCCAAGCGAATTGATATCCGGCGGGCGCAATCTTCTCCGCGCCTACCCGCCACAGGTACTCACCATGGAATCTTCTCCCCAGGCGGAAATTAAAACCCGCTAGCGCTAAGTCGCTCTTGTAATCTTTCGGATCGAAGTAGCCGTTGTGCAGGTGTTCGCTGAACTCGTAATGGGTGTAGCGGTATCCCGCCCCAAAGGAGAAACGAGAGCGGCCAAACCAGCGGAGGAATTCTGCGTTTTCCCGAACGACGTGATTGCCGTCCGATATGTGCCCTTTGGTCCAGCGTGCGCCCAAGTCCCAGCGTCCGGGCTGCCAGCCCGCCTGGGCCTGCCAGCCCTCGACAAGCAAATTCAAGTCCGCCGCTTGAGCGGTGGGATACAACGGAACGCGCGAAAAGCTCCCCTCCACTAACAGATGCCGCATCGGTGCGACAGCCAGGCCGCCACTGTAAAGACCAAAGTTGCCACCTGGATAGTGCACCATGCCTCCGCCTGCGTTCACCCACAGCAGGCTTGCCAGTCGCAGATTCATTTCGTCAAAGCCGGTTGCCACCGTTACAGGTGGCTCCTCCTCTCCCGTCTTCCACAGCCGTCGTTGTTCGAACAGCACTCGGTTGAAAAGCACCCGTGTGATCTGGCTGTCAAAACGTTGTGAGAGCTGCCAGAAGCGGTTCCCTTCAGAGTCGGCTACGTAATCTCCATAGCCGAACA
>DATJKY010000220.1:0-6743 GCA_035490955.1 Terriglobia bacterium
CTACGCATTTTGCGTGACACTTCGCCGCTGAACGCTAGCCCGCTATGCCGGCGCCGAGACCTTGAAGTTACTGTCGGAAGAGATCTGGTTGATTTCGGAAAGCACTCGCTCGCAAAAGCGATCCAGCGCGAGTGGCTGTAACTTACGGAACAGCCGCCAGTCAGACTCGCTGATGACACGCGACATGAATGACATGTCCAACCGGCGCCTTAACAGCGGGCTGTTAAGGCGCCGGTTGGCCCCTAAAGCCTCACGAGAGGTTCTCGACCGCTATATTAGATCGATGCGCGTTCCAAAAGCGCGCGCCGGTCACCGAGCAATCTCTCTCAAGACGCTCATCCTAACCGCGAAATCCCCGGAAAACACGTGGAAAATGGCGACCCTTCTCGAAGCCTGCCAATGCGCGCGGTTGTTCAGGCGCCGGTTGGGCGTTTGGAGGTGTTGCGCGCGGCTCGCCACTCGCTACTGCCTCAAACTCTCTCTTCGTTTCTCTCGCGGAGAGAGCGTCGGGCTCGTGCAAAAAAGCTCAAATCGACCCTATATATGATGAGGGCGCGATAAGGAGCGAAAAGGAATGATTGCCGGCGTTGTGGGCGCGATAAGGAGCGAAAAGGAGTGATCGCCGGGCGTTTGTTGGCGCGAAAAGGCGCGATTGGGAGCGATGACCGGGAGCGAAAAGGAGTGAAAAGGAGCGGAGGCGGCGGTATTACGTCGTTAGTACCAGCCGTACCGGCAGGGCATGCGTCCGATCGCGAACACATCACCGGCCTCCATCTCACGCAATCGCTTCAACTCCTGCATAGCTACACAAGCAAGTGCGTAAGCATCTGCTCGGTCATCGGCCTGACCCTCCGGGGCTCGCAAGGATGAGCCGTCGATGGATGCGAGCTGACACATCGTCGCGAAACTGTGCAGGATCGTTTCTTGACTGCGAAAGCACTCGGTAGCGGAATCATAAAGCAAAGCTTTGCCAACCGAGTTGGAGAGCCAGCCGGGGTGTTGATCGCGTCCCGGCAGTTGCTGGAGTGGCGAGCAATGGTCAAGTGCTATCAACACGGCATGGCCATGGTTGTTTCTTTCACAAAGTACTCGTGCGTTGTTGTAATGGCGGCCGAGCGTGTCGATATGGGTCGCGAATACCGCTGGCTGGAACTTCCCGGCAAGGGTGGCGACTTCTTCTCCGGATTGGATGTCGAGTATGACCAAAGCGGAGTCGTCGCTGCTGGGATTGCCTTCGGCGGGGTCGGCGCCGATCACGTAGGTGCGCCCCCAGGCTGGAGGAGCATAGATGCTGAGGCCGGGAATGGCGGGATGAAGTTCGCCTGTAAGAGGCTCGGCTTCGACGTAGCATTGCTGCAGCCAGGTGTAAGGGATCCGCTTATCAAGCGAGCGCGGCGCCAGCGCTTCGAAGTCAGTAGCCGGATACTGCTCGTGGAGCGCATCGAGCGCGCCCGTATGCTGTAATGACTCTTTCTTCTGCTTTTCATACCAATCCCGGTTTCGTTCGGGCCGCGAATCCCACGGTAGAAAAACCGCCTGCCACTCGGTCTTCCGCGCTTTGGCGGAAGCGTAGATTTTTTTGAATAGCGACTCGGGCCTCGATTTGTCAGCCCGGCTGAGGAGAATCATGCGGCCGTCGGCATCAATGGTCGGTTTGACGGCCTTCATCATCTTTTCGAGGTCGGGGACCAAATCGGCTTCATCGACGATGGCTAATGTCGCGCTGTAGCTATCTCCTGCCGTGGTCGGAAAAGCGAGGGCGCGGGAGTCGTTGGACAAGGCCCACTCATGGTCGTTGTCCACCCTAATGCTCCGGACTTTGAGCCAGCCGGGCAGGTGGTCGTACATACCGCGCAACCGGGTCTTCAGCAGATCCGTAGCTTCATCGTCACGGCGGGAAAAAAGCAGTACTGTCGCGGCTGGACAAAAGAGCATAAGCCAGAGGGCAAATCCGATTACCAGCCAGGTCAAGCCGAGTTGACGGGCTTTGAGAATGCACACCAGTCGGTTGTCTTGGATGGTCTTCAATGTCGAAACCTGTGCCGGCCAGAGACGAAACGGCAGCCAGGCTCGGTCAGTGGCATCGTAAATTAAGCCGTAATTTTCAACGAAATACAGGGCCGAGCTATAGCACTTGTGGACTTCCCGGCCCTGGTGTAGACGTTCCATTACGTCGTTCATGTTCATAGGCCTCCATCTGTTGGCGGAGGGCCACGATGTCCTCCATGCTGAAAGGCGGCAGTTCGCCGTTTTCCGTTGATTCGGCAACGGTTACTGGCTCTCCGCGAGCCAGGCGTTCTAATCTCGCGGATTCGGTGCAAAAGCGCAAAATATCATGCGGTCTAAGTTGTCCCGGCTCTACGGTTTTCAGTGCCTGCAAGCCTTTACTTTGAAGAACTTTGGCCTCCTGGGCGTGACGGCGGTTCATCTCCTCGATTTCTTGGGCGTGCGCCACGCGGGCCTGCCGGCGTTCGTGCTCGTCCCAGGCCAGGGCCCGGTCCCGCCAGCGCCAGCGGCTGGCATTCTCGGTCCAGGCCCCTGGTATGCTCCGAGCTTTCTTTTTTCCGCGCTGCTCTCGGTCGGCGTTCAAGATTGCCAGCAGCGAGCGACTCGGTCCGGCGAGGCGGAAATGCTCGAAGCGGGCATACCAGCGATTCGGCTCTCCAGGCTGCTGATCCCACGGCGCCGAATGCAGGCGATCGCCTTCGCTTGCTTTGGTCCCATCTCCATCGAAAGTAGCCATCGGCTCAACTCCTTTCTCGCTCGGCTTGGCGACCGGTAAACTTTTGCCAGCGCTGGACAATGACATCTACATAGAGCGGATCGAGTTCCATCAGGAAAGCGCGGCGTCCCGTCTGCTCGGCCGCGATCAGGGTGGAGCCGCTGCCGCCGAAGAGATCGAGCACATGCTCTCCCGGCCGCGACCAATACTGCATGGCCCGCACGGAGAGTTCCACGGGTTTCTCGGTCAAGTGAACCATGTTCTGGGGATTGACCTTTTTTATCTGCCACACATCGGTGGCGTTGGCCGGGCCGAAGAACTGATGGGCCGCGCCCTCACGCCAGCCGTAGAAACACCATTCGTGGGCGCCCATCAGGTCCTTGCGCGTCAGCACGGGATGCATCTTCAGCCAGATAATGGCTTGCGAAAAGTACAAGCCGGTTGCTTCGAGCACGGGCGGGTAGTTGCCGCAGTTGGCATAACCGCCCCAAATGAGAAAGCTCCGACCGGGCAGAAGCACGCGCGCCAGGTTGCCAAACCAGAGGTGCAAGAGCCGATCGAACTCCTCATCGGAGAGGAAGTCATTGGCCAGCGGCCGGTCCCTGGCCCGCAGCTTGCGGTGGGTGCACTTTTTCGTGCTCGGATCGTGGCGGCCGTTAAAGGTCCGGTGAGGGTTGGCTTCGAACGAACTGAAGCCGGCGGCAATGGCATTCTTGCTTCGCGGTTCCACGCGCACGTTGTAGGGCGGATCGGTATTGACCAGGTGGATTGCCGCTCCGCCGACCAGACGATCGACTTCTGCGGCCTTGCCGGCGTCGCCACAGAGCAGGCGGTGGTCTCCGAGCTTCCACAACACACCTGGCTTGGTGATCGCTTCATCGGGCGGCTCGGGGATTTCATCGGGGTCGACCAATCCCGGCGTGACATGGCCGCCCTCGAGAAGTTCGTCGAGCTCGACCTCGGAAAACCCGAGCAAGTCGAGATCGATGTCCAGGCCTTGTAGTTCGGCCAGTTCCTGGGCCAGCCGATCCTCGTCCCAGTCGGCCAGCTCGCCGGTCTTGTTGTCAGCAATCCGATAAGCTTTGGCTTGTTCCGGAGTCAGATCCAAGGCCACCAGCACTGGTACTTTTCGGAGTCCGAGCTTGATAGCAGCCAGGTAGCGGGTATGCCCGACGATGATCACGCCGTCTTTGTCGACCACGATCGGCTGCTGGAAGCCAAACTCACGGATCGAGGCCGCCACGGCATCAACGGCATGGCTGTTAACACGCGGGTTCTGGGCGTAGGGTATGATCGTTGAGATGTCACGCCACTGCACCTTCATTGCTTCCTCCCTGTTCTAGTTCCGCGGGCATGCGTGCGAGCTTGCGCCGTGCCTGCCCAAACCGGTGCCTCTCCGAGGTGCCCATCAAGAATAACTAAATCAGTCCCGGCGCCTATGTCGACTTCGCTGGAAACCGGAAATTGCCTCGCTCTCCACGCGGCGGTGAGGTACGACTGGGTCGCTTGGCAGCAACGGAAAAACGCCGGAGCGTTCTCCATGTCTAGACGCGCAGAGATTCAAGTGATGAGGAAAGATTCGTCACCGCCGATGGGAATTTCACTAACGACCTATGCGGAGTTGGAAACGGTTGTCGACGCGTTTGCCGCCGGAAATTTGAATCTGTTGATTCTCGTGGGTAGCCATGGCCTGGGGAAGAGCCGAGTGATTCGCGAGGCAACCGCGCGTCGGGCGCGGTGGATCGAGGGCACCGCCTCGCCCTTTGGCCTTTACTGCCAGCTTTGGCGGCACCAAAACCGGCTGCTCGTTCTCGACGACCTTGATGATCTGTACGCCAGCCGCGAAGGCGTTCGGCTCCTGAAGTGCCTGACGCAGACCGATCCCATCAAGACCGTGAGCTGGCATACCGATGCGCCTACCTTGCTGCGCGATCACATTCCGCAAGAGTTTCAAACTACCAGCCGGGTCGCCATCATCACGAATGAGTGGAAGACTGCCACCCGTCATGTCGCCGCCTTACAGGACCGTGGCCACCTGGTGATCTTTGCGCCCGGCGCCCTGGAAGTGCACCGGCGTACGGCCGAATGGTTTTGGGATCAGGAGATCTTTGACTTTATCGGCACGCGCCTGCATCTGATGCGCGAAGCATCGATGCGCCACTACCTGGCTGCCTGGGAATTGAAGCAAGCGGGTATGGATTGGCGACGTCTGGTTTTGAGTCGGTGCCTATCGGGCAAGGCGCTGCTCGTGGCGCAGTTGAAGGCGAGTCCCGATTACACCTCGGAGGCACACCGCGTGCGGGCCTTTATGGCGAGCGGGGGCGGCTCGCGGGCGACGTATTTCAATCTCGCGAAAAGATTGCAAGCGCATGTCGAGACGGCACCGAGCATTCGATTGACCAGTGCCCCACCCGCGCCTCGTGATCCCGACCCGGATTGGTTGCGTATCTTGCGGAAGTGGCGAGGTCACATCGGCGATAACTAGCGAACACTCGCCTCGCAACGATGCAAAGTGCCGAGTCTAAGAGTCTACGCCTTTTCGGATCGTGGCCCCGGATCACCTCTTGGTCTGGGATTTCCTCGCCTGCAGTTGCCTGCACTCTACCAGCCGGAATCGATCGTAGCGGGTTCACAATTGCCTGGAACTCGTGGGCCCGTCGAGGTAGCTCACTGATCGTTGTCGGATTCTTTGTGACCTACTTCGATGAAAGGAGAAGCACCCATGATTCCGTCTGCAAGCCAGCGGCGGGGAGCGTATTACTCATCCAGCGACGCCAAGCGATCGGCTAGCAGCACCTCAGTCTTTGCTGCCCCTTCGCGTGGCCGGTGCAGTTGGTCGGGACTTTTGCGCATCAGCCTGGTCGCCGTGCCGGTCAAGGCCTATCCCGCCGTGAGCAGCACCGCTTCCTCGGCGCATTTCCATCTCCTGCACGCCAGCTGTGGTCAACGGATCGGCTACCAGAAGCACTGTCCGCACCACGGGATGGTTGCGGCCGAAAACATCGTGCGCGGCTACGAATATGCCCCCGGCCAGCATGTCGTGGTTGAACCCGAAGAACTGGACAAGTTGCGACCCGCCCGCGACAAGGCCTTGGTGCTCGAGCAGTTCGTCTCGGTTGATACCATAGACCCGGTCTTCTTCGCGGGACGTAGCCTATACCTGCTTCCGGACGGCGCCGCGGCGCAGCACCCCTACGGTGTGTTCCTGGGGGCCCTGAAGCAATCAAGCAAAGGAGCATTGGGTCGAGTCGTGTTGTCGGGAGCCCGGCAATTGGTGCTGGTGCGGCCCTCGGGTAAGCTCCTGGCCCTGGACGTCTTGCACTACCCCGACCAGGTACGGACGAGCGCGGCCTGGGAGGCAGACCTGGTTCCCGCTACGGCCACTGCCGCTGAACAGGAGTTGGCGAGCCAGTTGATTGCCTACGCCAGTGGCCCTCTCGACTGGGCCCGCTACCGGGATACCAACGCCGACGAGTTGGCGGCGTTGCTTCAGACGAAGATTGCTAACCAGCCGCCCATAGTGTCAGCGAACGAACCGGTGGCGGTGTTGCATCTTCTGGATGCGCTCGAGCAGAGCGTAGCGGCAGCAACGAGCGCTGCTCCCCGGAATGGTAAGGCTCACAAGTCCCGATCCGGGAGGGTAACGGCATGAAGGACGTACTTCTGCCCATGCTGGCCACGGCCTCCGTACCGTTTGACTCGGACGAGTACTCCTTCGAGGTGAAGTGGGATGGGGTACGAGCCCTTGCGGCCGTCGAGAACAGGCGCTGGCAACTGTCGGGCCGCGCCGGTAGCGATTACACGCACCGCTATCCGGAGTTGGCAATGCTTCGCCACTTGCCATCCGGGACCGTCATTGATGGAGAAGTGGTCGCGCTCCGAGGCGGCTGCGCAAACTTCTCGGCTCTGCTGCAAAGGCACCAGCGCAACTCTCGGGATGACCTACACCTGCCTGGGCCATCGATTTACTACGTCGTCTTCGATTTACTTTTCGCCCAGGGACGGTCGCTCCTTCGCCAAC
>DATJKY010000221.1:0-10454 GCA_035490955.1 Terriglobia bacterium
CTCCAGGGTGAAGTGGTCCATCAAGTAGTGGCCGAGCACCCCGTTCGAGTTTCCCACCCCTTGCGGGTAGCGGCTGGAAGTCGAGTTCAGCAGAATGCGAGTGGATTCGAGCGTCGAGGCAGCCACCACGATAATCCTGGCGCGAGCCTCGCGGTGGTCGTGGGTGGTGCGGTCGATGTAATGGACGCCTGACGCCTTGCCTTCGTTGTTCATCACGATGTGGCTGACTACAGCGTCGCTCACCAAGGTCAGACGGCCAGTGCGCCACGCGGCGGGAAGGGTCACCGAAGGACTATTGAAATAAGACGCAGTGTAGCACCCGCGCTGACACTGGTCACAGTAGTGGCAAGCGGGCCGCCCGTTATGCGGAACCGTGAGGTTGGCGACGCGGTCGGGCATCACCCGCCAGCCGAATTTCTTTTCGATCATCTGCTTGGCTTCGAGGCTCCCACAGGAGAGCCGCATGGGAGGCAGGAACTGGCCATCAGGCATCTGCTCCAGACCCTCGTGGGAGCCGCTCACGCCGATGAAGCTCTCTACTTTATCGTAGTAAGGCTCCAGGTCCTCATAGCTGAAGGGCCAGTCCTCGCCGTAGCCGTCGCGGCCGGCGGCCTTGAATTCATAATCGCTGTAACGGTAGCTCTCCCGGGCCCAGCAGAAGGTCTTGCCACCCACCTGCCGGCCGCGAATCCAGAGGAACGGCTTGTCAGGCGGAAAGGTGTAAGGGAGCTCGTGGTCATTGACGAAGAACTGATGGCTGGTCTCATCGCAGGCGTAGCACAGACGCTGGATGGGTTGCTTTTCGAGCAGGACGGCCTGGTTGCCAAAGCCGCGAAACTTCAACTGGTAGGGCCAGACGTGTTCCGTGAAGTCGCGCGTGGGGATACGAGGCGGCCCAGCCTCGAGCATTAACACTTTCATACCGCGCTCGGTAAGTTCTTTGGCCACCCATCCGCCGCTCGCGCCCGAACCCACAATGAGGGCGTCAAAGACGCTACTCTTCGGACTTGCTACCATTCGTAAGTCGACTTTCCGACGTGGGCGCCCGGGCTTCGAACAGCGCCGCCGTCACACGTCACAGCGGAATTATACGTCAAGCGGTGCCGAGCTTTAAGCATGACCGGCAACGAAGAGTTAGTACCGTTACATTCCGTTATGGCACTTGACTCGATTTGTGGCGCTCATCTAGCATGAAAGACTAGCGTTGGTTACTGCTGCCTTTGATGTTCCGCTTGACCATCATTTATTTCAATAACCCGAGGCGAATATATGGAGAAGAGAGCTTTGATAACAGGGATCACTGGCCAGGATGGGTCCTACTTGGCAGAGTTCCTGCTTGAGAAGGGCTACAAGGTATTTGGATTGGTACGTCGCAGCAGCACCGTTAACTTCGAGAGGCTAGTGCATCTTCAGGACAAGATCGAGCTTTTGCCCGGAGACCTGTTAGACCAGAACTCGTTGATCAGCGCCCTCCAGCAATGCGAGCCCCAGGAAGTCTACAATCTGGCCTCGCAGTCGTTTGTTCCCACTTCCTGGAATCAGCCCGTGCTGACCGGTGAATTCACGGCCTTAGGTGTCACCCGCATGCTGGAGGCGATCCGTCTCGTCAACTCCAAGGCTCGCTTCTATCAGGCTTCCTCGAGCGAGATGTTTGGCATGGTTCGCGAGACGCCCCAGAGCGAAAACACGCAGTTCTACCCCCGTAGCCCTTACGGCGTGGCGAAGTTGTACGGACACTGGATTACGGTGAATTACCGGGAAAGTTACGGACTCTTTGCTTGTTCCGGAATTCTCTTCAACCATGAGTCGCCGCGTCGCGGACTGGAATTTGTTACCCGCAAGGTGAGTTACGGCGTGGCGCGAATCAAGCTGGGGCAGCAGAAGACTCTGAAGATGGGCAACCTGGACGCGGAGCGCGACTGGGGATTCACCGGGGACTACGTTCGTGCTATGTGGATGATGCTGCAGCAGGACAAGCCGCAGGACTACGTGGTGGCGACAGGCATCACCCACTCGGTGCGTCGCCTGCTGGAAGTCGCATTCAGCCACGTGGGGTTGGACTATCGCGACCACGTGGAGCTCGATCCCACTCTGCTAAGGCCGGCGGAAGTCCATCATTTGAGGGGGAACTACTCGAAAGCCAGGCTCGAGTTGGGCTGGGAGCCGACCGTCGGCTTCGAGGGCCTAGTTCAAATGATGGTCGATGCTGACCTGGCCCGGCTGCGCGATGGCTGTTCAACTCCCTCCTTCGCGCCGAGCCTGTCATGAGGGCGCTCGTCACCGGCGGCGCTGGGTTTGCAGGTTCGCACCTGGTGGAATACCTGCTCTGTCAAGGTCAGGAGGTGGTGGTCCTTGATCGGGCGGAGGAGCGCGACGCCGCAATTCTCGAACATCAAAGCGCCGTGCGCATCGAACGGGGTAATCTGCTGGACCCTGTCCGGCTGCGCCAGGTTTTGGAAGACACGCGGCCTCAACGTATTTATCATCTCGCGGCGCTCTCCTCTCCGCAGCAGTCCTTTCAGAATCCGAAACTCGCCTACGACGTCAATTTTACCGGCACGCTGAACCTGCTTTGCGCTTGGCGCGACCTCGGGATCGACAGTCGGTTCCTGTTCGTCAGCTCCGTGGCGGTCTACGGTCCAACCGACACCCCGGATGTCCCCTTGCGCGAGGAGTCGCCCCTGCGGCCGGCGAGCCCTTATGCGGGAAGCAAGGCGGCCGCCGAGATGCTTGCCTTGCAGTTTTTCCAAGCCTACGGATTACCGGTCGTTCGCGTGCGGCCATTCAATCACACCGGCCCGCGCCAGATGTCGAGCTACGTCTGCTCAGGCTTCGCCCGTCAGGTGGCGGAGGTTGACCTGCGCCTGCGGTCACCCCAAGTGATGGTGGGCAATCTCAATGTCAGGCGTGATTTCAGCGACGTTCGCGACATTGTGCGCGGCTACTACCTGCTGTTGGAAAACGGTGAAGCCGGCGAGGTGTACCAACTCTGTTCGGGTGTTTCCTTCTCGATCGAGTCGATACTGCACCGCCTCCTCGCGTTGTCGTCCCAACCTATCCAGGTGGCCGTTGACGACACCAGGTTGCGTTCTAAGGAATCGCCGGTCATCTGGGGCGACCCGTCCAGAGCCCGGCGCGCCGTAGGCTGGCAACCTCAGTACGACTTGCAGGTTACTCTTCGCGACCTGAAGCTTTATTGGGAAGCGCAACTGCAAAAGGGCGTCTCTAACCGGCAATGCTAGGTTTCCCGGACGACGCCAAGCCGTAAACTGTATTGCAGTCGCTCATGCTGCCGGGCGGCACCCAGAAACCATGAAAAGGGTGGTCCCGCACGGCGGGGAACGGGTGAGGGGGATTTCTTGTAGCAGCTCTGGCCAAAGCCCGCTATTGGCAGGTCTTGCGATCGTCAATAGGATCGGTAAAGCCAAGAACGAAGGCCATGCACTGCGCGTTCTGTAGCATCGTGACGGGTGAAGTGAAGGATTATACGGTTTTCGAGGACAATTTGTCCTTAGCTTTCCTCGACCATCGTCCCCTGTTCCCCGGTCATTGCCTTCTGATTCCCAGGCGCCACCTGGAGACCCTGGCCGATATCCCCGCTGAGCTGCTCCCGGTGCTATTCTCGAATGCTCAACTGCTGGCGGCTGCTATGGAACAAGGATTAGGAGCAGACGGAGCTTTTGTGGCCATCAACAACCGCGTTAGCCAGAGCGTGCCACACCTCCACATCCACGTGGTACCGCGCCGCAGGAAGGACGGGCTGCGGGGCTTTTTCTGGCCGCGCCAGAAGTACAAGGACGAGGCGGCCATCCTGGAAGTGCAAACCGCTCTGCGTTCGGCGATTGAGACGCTTCGGAAGGCAGTGCCTGGTGGCTAGTTGCTGGTAACTAACCACTAGCCACTAGCCAGGGGTCTTCTTATGGAACTGCAGAATCGAATTGAGGAACTCTTCGCCCGCCCGGCCAGCCACTACAGTGCGGAATACTATGAAGCTTTTGATGAATTCAAGGCCGCTCTGAATGAAGGGCGCGTCCGCGCCGCTGAGCCCGCGTCCGGCGGTTGGAGGGTGAACGCCTGGGTGAAGAAGGGCATTCTGCTGGGCTTTCGCCTCGGGCGCGTCGTGGAGATGGCCGGTCTTGGCTTGCCTTTCTACGACAAGCATACCTATCCCCTGAAGCAAATCCCGCCGGGACAGAACCTCCGTATCGTGCCCGGGGGCTCGTCGATCCGAGACGGTTGCTACGTCGGCAGGAACGTCACCTGCATGCCCCCCATGTACGTGAACGTCGGCGCCTACGTGGATGACGGCACCTTGGTCGACTCGCACGCCCTGGTGGGCTCCTGCGCGCAGATCGGCAAACGCGTCCACCTGAGCGCGGCGGCGCAGATTGGCGGCGTGCTGGAACCGGTGGGCGCCCTGCCGGTGATCATCGAAGACGACGTGCTGGTGGGCGGCAACTGCGGCGTCTTTGAGGGGACCGTCGTTCGCGAGCGTGCGGTGCTCGGGGCGGGAGTCATCCTCACCGGATCGACTCCCGTTTACGACCTGGTGCGTGAGAGCGTCTACCGTCGCGATGGCGACCAGCCGCTCAACATACCGCCCGGGGCGGTGGTGGTGCCGGGAGCACGTGCCGTCACTCGGGGACGCGGCAAGGAGTGGGGGCTATCCCTATATACTCCGGTGATCATCAAATACCGCGACGAAAAGACCGACGAGGCGGTGCGTCTGGAAGAGTTGCTGCGGTAGGCGCAAGCCATCGGTGACCGGATTGTAGCGCAGGGTTCGTGTGACTTAGGTGGCGCATACATGACGGAGTTTGGCATGTATCGCCCTCCTAAACATCGCCACAATGGATCCCTCGGTTAGAATCATAAACGCTGACGTTTCGAGAATCGCATGCGGAGTCCGCAGATCGCTTCTCTCCTTTGCCGGCGTTTGCGCCCTGGTGATACCGCTGACCGCGCATGATATCATCACCACAAAGCTCACGTACACCCGAGACATCTCGCGACTCTTCGCGCTCCGCTGTGTTGCATGCCATGGCGAGACATCGTCGATCCCGCTAACCTCTTACCAAGAGGTTCGCCCCTGGGCGGTTGATATCAAGGAGCAGGTGCTTGCTCGCTCTATGCCTCCCTGGGGTGCTGTGAAGGGCTTTGGCGACCTCTCGCCTGACAATGGTCTGACCCAGGAAGAAATTCTTATCATCGCGGCGTGGGTGGTCGGTGGCGCCCCGCGGGGCGACGCGGCTCTCCTGCCGGGAGATCAACCAGCGCCCCTGCCAACTCCTCGAGAGAGTTTAAACGATGCGCTCCTGGTTTTAACACGCACGGTACTCAAGAAACCCCTCGGGATGGCTGGCATCAGGCCAGAGCCCGACGAGCTGGTTGACTCCACTCGCATCACCGCCCGACTGCCCGACGGGCGGGTTGAGCCCTTGCTGTGGCTCTATCGCTATGATCCAAGCTGGGACCGGGTGTTCCAGTTCCGCAAACGGATCATTCTGCCGCGCGGCACGACGGTCGAAGCCTCGCGTCCACTGCGCTATTATCTGGAAACCCTTAAAGCGCTTTCACGGGAACCGTAAACACAACTGTGTTGACTACACCCTGGCGCTGGAACTGCGTCCAAATGCGATACTCGCCCGGGCGTGGGAAAACCAGGTTGAACTGTACTGTTGAACCGCCATCGGCGATAGCGGGATGTAGGTGCAAGAGGTCGATTAGATCTTCGCTGGCTGCCAGCATATGCGCCCAGGCGCCAAGATAGGGCTCGAGGCCTGTGGCAGGCGCAAGCGTAAAGATCATTTTGGTCTGAAGTCCTGCAAGCGGCTGCTCAGGATCGAGGCGCAGGGACGCAGTGAGGTTCTCCGATCTTGACGGACCCAGTGAAGGTGCCAAATTTGGGGGTTCGGAACTACCCAGAACAAACAGCGTCTTTACTGCCAACTGTGGTACTGACCCTGTGGGATAGTAGTCCGCGAGCAGGCGATACATTCCACCGTAGGGCAGCCGCGTCGACACCCGAAATGAGCCATCGGCCAAGGGCTGGGGGTGAACGTGGGCGAAGAACTGCAGGTTCTCGCTCACAACAAACAAATGCATCAGCCTCTCATGCACAATCTCGAAGCGCTTCACGCGCTGCCCCGTTTCCGGATCGAGCACGCGGAAGGTGAGCGCCACTTGGGCGCCCGGCTTGAGCAACTCCGGTGAATGGGAGACCTCAAGAGGGTACTCGACGCTATCCGGTATGTGCAGAACAAGGGTCATGCCGCAGCGAGGGCAAACGCCGGGTACGTCCGAACGTACGTCTGGATCCATCGGGCACACCCAGTTGCCCGGAGCCGAAGGGTTGATCCCGCGGCGCTGCTGCCCGCGCGAATTGACAAGGCCCAATAGCAGGCCGACGCAAGTCTGCAGGCAGGCCCGGCGGTCGAGCTTGGGCCTCGTATCTTTCAAACCCGTCGTCAATGGACTGCGCGCGCTCCGGAGCATGAAAATTATCGGACTTTGCTTCCACTTCGCTCACTACACCGTCCCTGAGTAAAGCCGAAAGGAAGCCCTCGGTCGCCATACCGGACAGGGGCGGCGATCCCGCAGCCGCGGGAGAGCCGGCAAGCGGGTTTCAGCCGGCGATCTGGTCCTCAGTGTGAATAAGTTTCACTGCCAAGCAGGAAAACAACCGAACCCCGGCCCTCTCTACAGCCGGCGTCGGGCGCCGGGACGTAGCGAGCCGGGTGAGGGGGTTCAGATCAAAATAGTTCTCGTCCCTTTGCATACGACATCGAAACTGCTGCTGCTGTATTGCGCACGCCTATCAATTCTGCTTTGAGAAGACCCGCCGTCTTCAGTAAACTTGAGCCTAGTTCGTATTCGAGAGGTTCGCAATAGTTAGAAACATTCAATGGGCGTCATCAGTCGGGTAGCGCAGATTTTCGTTTCTCAGAAAGTTCCCGACACCCCGTGCCGATTACAACAAAGTCTTCAAGTGGAGATCGGTACCCCGTCGGGACGGGGCTGCGGCTCGTCCGGACGAAGAAACCGCAGAGTTCGAAAGAGGGCGAACTCCGCGCTACCCCTGAATGCCGAATGACCCATGATATCAAGGGGGAAGCCCTTGGCTAGTTTCAGCCCTTGGACAGGTGAAACGATGAAGTGGACAATCCGTTTACCTTGGCTTCTGTTACTCACATTTTCTCTTGCACCGAGCTCGTTGGCTGAGAAAGCGGCTAGCCCGACGTTCACCAGAGATGTTGCGCCGATTGTTCAGGATCATTGCCAGGGCTGCCATCGTCCAGGCGAAGCCGCTCCATTTTCAATGCTCACATACGAAGAGACGCGGCCATGGGCGGCGGCCATGAAGGAGGCCGTACGGCTTAGGAAAATGCCGCCGTGGTTCGCCGACCCACATTACGGGAAGTTCTCCAATGAGAGGTCGCTAACCCAAAAGGAGATCGACACTATTGCCGCGTGGGCCGATGCCGGCGCGCCCAAGGGGGATCCCAAGGACATGCCCCCGCCTCTGGAATTCGCCGCGGGCTGGGCCATCTCCAAGCCGGACGTTGTCTTCGAGATGCCGCTGACGTACTCGATTCCGTCCGCCGGTACCATTGAGTATCAGAAAATCATAATACCCACTGGCTTCACTGAAGATAAATGGGTACAGTCTGCCGAAGCGCGTCCGGACAATCGCGCCCACGTACATCACATCATCGCCTTCGTCCGCGAGCCGGGCTCACATTGGCTTGAAGGTGAGAAGCCGGGTGTGTTCTTTGTGGCTCCCAAACCCAAAGGGGACAACGTTGATACCAGTGCCTTGCCTAGCGATTTCCTGGTCGGGTACGCGCCCGGTCAACCCCCAATGAACCTCGAGCCGGGACAAGCCAAGTTAATCAAAACCGGTTCCGATATCATCTTCGAAGTTCATTACACCACCGATGGCACGGCGGGCACGGACCGCAGCAAAGTTGGTTTGGTGTTTGCTAAGGAGCCGCCCAAAGAACGCGTGCTCACTCTCTCTGCGACCAATGGAAAGTTTAAGATTCCCCCCGGAGACCCGAATTTCAAGGTGGATGCCCAGTTCAGCGTGGCGACACAAGTGAAGCTGGTTTCCCTGCATCCACACATGCACGGACGCGCGAAGGATTTCGAATACCGCCTGGTTTATCCCGCGGGTGAGACGGACACACTACTGCGCGTGCCCAAGTACAACTGGCATTGGCAGCTTTGGTATACACTGGCAAAGCCAATCGTGCTTCCCCCAGGGACGAAGATCGAGTGTACGGCGCATTTCGATAACTCGCCCAACAATCCCGATAACGCAGACCCGACGAAGGAAGTGACATGGGGCGACCAGAGTTGGGATGAGATGATGGTCGGTTTCTTTGACCTGGCATTCGACGCCAGCATGCCACTGAAGGATCTTTTCCCCGCGCAAAATGCCGGCGGCGCGGGGCAACTTTAACCAGACTGGAGAAGTTCCTTCCGCACAGACTCATTTATGAACAAGGATCGCCGCCCGCACGAAAACAGCAACAGCCCTCTCCCCCTTGGGCCCCCTTAGGGGAGAGGGTCTCGAGTTTCTACATTTTCGAGCCACAAAGGGGCGGCCTATCCCAGCCCAGGCCAACGAAGGTGTGAAAAAATCGCTGGTTGCCGGATCTTGCGGCTCCGCCGCTTGCTGTGCGGAAAGCCTCCGGCTTTCCGGCAAAAGGTACGCGGGATCGTGGTTGACTCCCGGGCTGGTGGCCAGATCGGTAGCCCAAGGCAGGCAGTGCGCATCGTCCCCGAGGGGCAAACCATCCGGCGGGGACAGATCCCTGCCCAAGAAGGGGTTTTGCAACAGCCTTTAGTTAGCAGATTGCTCAGCTCCCGATCATGTCATCCCTTGCGAAGCGAAGGATCTGCTTTTCTTGTGTTCTCTAATGAGATAACGCAGATAGTTTGCTCCGCTCTGTCGAAGTGGCGCGTATTTTCCAATTTGGCACGCTTGACCCGATCCTATCATTTCCGTGAAGGAGAGCAGCGACGGGGAGCCCGCCTTTGTAGTCAAGCCTTAAAGAACAAGTAGATTCCTCGCTTCGCTCGGAATGACAGGTAAGGGGGGACTTTCATGTCGCTCGGTGGGTCGAAGGCCCATGTGGCGATCAGCCTAACAGGTACCCTTTTCCAGAGCCTACTAAGCTCCAGGAACTCCGCTACAACCTTCCGAAGCTTCGCCTACCTCGCAAAAGGCCTAACGGTCCGATCTGTCACCCAAGATGGAGCTGCCTCCATACACTAAAACCTCCAGCTCGACCACTCTTAGGTGGACTAGGAGTCTAGGCGTTTGACTTCGTGACTGCAAGCGGCTAGAATCTCGGGCGAGTGGCCCGTGAGGCAGTAGGCCGCACGGAGACTTCCACGTTTCGTCTCGTAGCTGTTCTTGGCCTTTATGCCTGGATCTCCACCTCAGGAACCTGTACGGGCGTCAGAGCGTCCGGAGCAGGTCACGCAATCTTCGTTAGCTCCTCCAACAGCTCCCGTGGAGCCCCAGGTCGCAGCGAGGGTCGAGGAGCCCACGGGAGAGACAGGGTTTGTACGGGTCTCGCCGCCAAAGCCAGAAATCCCACCGCCAGCGGTGCCGGCTTCGACCTCCCGCGGCCGCATTTCGATCACAGAGCTTGCCAAGCGTGTATGGAGAGAGATCGACGTTGACAACGTGCCCGGCTTGGCCGCCCAAGCGTCCTATTACTTCGTTCTGGCACTTTTCCCCTTTCTCATTTCCCTTGCGGCCCTCGTGGGGAGCCTGCCTTTCACGGGTCTCTGGAGTGAATTCCTGGCTTGGATCGCCCACGACTTGCCGCCAGAGTCTCGGCAGCTTGTCTTGGGAACCGTCACTAGCCTTATGCGCGGTCGGCAGAGTTTTCTTTCCATCGGTATACTCGGCACAGCTTGGGCGGTGTGTGCGGGACTCATGAATCAGATGTACTCGTTAAACGTAGTTTACGGGGTTCAGGAGACCCGGAGCTTTTGGAAAAGAGTGGGTTTGGCCTTCGTCATGCTCTTCGTCCTCACCTTCCTGTTCGTCGGATCTTTCGGGCTTCTCAGCGCCGGCGATTGGCTGGGCATCTGGCTCGTCAATCGAACAAGCCCCAGTTTTCTGGTTATTTCCCTGTGGTTCGTGGGCCGGTGGATTCTTTCCCTTGTGCTTCTAGCGCTGGCAGTCGCCATTGTTGAGCACACGCTGCCCGACCTGCAGCGCCCGTGGCGCTGCTTCACTCCCGGGACGCTTTTCGTCGTCGTGGCCTGGACTCCGGCCACGCTGGCGTTCAACCTTTACATCCGCCACTTGGCTTCTTACAACGCCACCTACGGTGCGCTGGGGGCATTCGTGATTCTCATGCTCTGGTTGTACATCACCAGCTTCATTGTTCTGGTCGGCGCGGAGATCAATTGCGAGGTGAGTAAAATGC
>DATJKY010000222.1:0-7115 GCA_035490955.1 Terriglobia bacterium
AGCACGAAGAAAGGGCGGTGGCTGGCCACGAAAGCCTGCATCACCTCAGGGCCCTCGCGGCTGTGGGGCGAGTCCGGACTGACCATCTCCTGATGCTGCGGATCGTGCATATTTCTCCGGCCACTACTCGATTGCCACCCGGCGCAACAGGTTGAAGTCGGTCAGCATCCTTCCGGTACCGAGCACCACGGAAGCCAGAGGATCCTCGGCCACAGAGACGGGCAGGCCGGTCTCCTCGCGGATGCGCTTATCCAGGTTCTTAAGCATGGCCCCCCCTCCCGTCAGCACAATGCCTCGGTCGGAGATATCGGCAGAGAGTTCGGGCGGGGTGCGCTCCAAGGCGACGCGGATCGCGTTAAGGATCGTCGCAACGCACTCGGCCAGGGCGTCCCGGATTTCCGCATCGTCAATAGTAATGGTCTTGGGGATTCCCTCGAGCAGGTGCCGGCCCTTGATTTCCATGGTCAGCGGTTTCTCGAGCGGATAAGCGGAGCCCACCTCGATCTTGATCTGTTCGGCCGTGCGCTCGCCAATCAGCATGTTGTACTTGCGTTTGAGATAGGCGGAGATGGCCTCATCCATTTCGTTGCCGGCGACGCGCACCGACCGGGCGTAGACGATGCCGGAAAGCGAGATCACGGCGATATCGGTAGTCCCGCCACCAATATCCACGATCATGCTGCCGGAGGGCTCAGTGATAGGCAGGCCGGCGCCGATAGCGGCCATCATCGCCTGTTCGACCAGGAACACCTCGCTGGCCTTGGCGCGCATGGCGGAATCCTGGACGGCACGCTTCTCCACCTGAGTGATCTCCGAAGGCACCCCGATCACGATTCGCGGGTGCACAAACATCTTGCGATTGTGCGCCTTCTGGATGAAATAGTTCAACATCTTCTCCGTCACCTTGAAGTCGGCAATCACCCCGTCCTTCAAGGGGCGGATGGCGACAATGTTGCCCGGAGTGCGGCCGAGCATTTCCTTAGCTTCGCGGCCCACCGCTTCCACATCGCCGTTAACTTTGTTAAGGGCCACGATAGATGGTTCGTTGACGACTATACCTTTGCCTCTGGCGTAGACCAGTGAGTTAGCGGTCCCCAGGTCAATCGCCAGGTCGGACGAAAACATGCTGAATACGGAACGCAGGTTCATTCTGACGTAAAGCTCCGGTAACAATGAGTGGCTGCTTTGGCAGTTGAACTCCTAAGTTGGCAGTTGTCCCCGTCAAGGAGGCCCAAGCTCATTTTTAACTCTGGACTGGGACGTTCGCCCTGTCAACTGATTTCTGCCGTCGACACAGTAGGGATTGCTTAACGGTTGCGATTGGCCCTATAATTGAAACACGGATTTAGCATTGCGGCTTGTTGGGAAGGAGCGGCACGCGACGGGGTTGAAGCGCCAAGATTGATCCGCGCGAAGATGTTTTGAAACTCTCAACTTGAGTCCCCACTCCGGAAGTCGGTCTTGTCGCAGGAGCTTTCATGTATAGGTTCTTTCGAAAAAACCGCGAGGCGGTGAAGAAGTACCTTTTAATCTTCTTCCTGGGCATCGTTTCGGTCGGCATGGTGGTCACGCTGGCGCCGCTCCCCGGCGGCAACACAAGCCAGATGGAAGCCAACGTCCTGGCGACTATCGACGGCACCAATATTACCGCCCAGGAACTGCGTCGCAACGTCGACGCGCAAATGCGCAACAACTCGCTGGCTAACAACCGGGCGCTGGCGGCTAAGCTCGCCAGCAGCGCCCTCGATGAAATGGTGCTGCGCCATGCCTTGTTGAACCAGGCAAAGAAACTGGGCATCGAAGCTTCCAACCAGGAACTGATGCAGTCTCTTCAGGCCATCCCCTTCCTCTACTCCAACGGCGCGTTCATTGGTCTGGATCGTTATCAGGATATGATCCAGCAGGAGACGGGAATGACCGTCTCCCAGTTTGAGGCACAGCTCCGCGAAAGCATTATTCTGGAAAAGATGCGGAATGTGATCGCCGACAGCATCCAGGTGAGCCCGGCGGAGGTACGCGAGGAATTCGAGAAGCGCAGCGCCAAAGCCAAAATTGAATACGTGCTGTTCGATCCCAGCCAATATCTTCAGGCCGTTAATGTAACCCCGGAAGCGCTCGAGAACTATCTGAACAAGGATCCCGACCGGTACAATGTGCCGCAAGAGCGGCGAGTGCGCTACGCGCTGGTGGATCCTGCCCGGATCCAGGCCTTGGCGAAGGTGACGGACGACGATCTCAAACGGTACTACGGGCAGCATCTCTCTGATTATCGGGTGCCGGATCGCGTCATGGTGTCGCACATTCTCTTCAAGACGACAGGGAAGACGCCCGAAGAGATCGCCAAGATTAGGGCGACGGCGGAAGAGGTTCTGAAGCAGCTCAAGGCGGGCGCGGATTTCTCCGAACTCGCCAAGAAGTACTCTGAGGACACCAGTGCCCAAAGCGGGGGAGCCTTAGGTTGGATCGTGCACGGCCAGACGGTGAAGGAGTTTGAGCAGGCCGCCTTCTCGATGAAACCGGGCCAGATCAGCGACTTGGTCACTACGACCTACGGCATCCATATCCTCAAGGTGACGGACAAGCAGCTCGCGCACCTCCAGACCTTAGACGAAGTCAAGGAGTCAATCCGTTCGGCGCTGGAGAAGGAGAAGCTCGAAGTCGCGCAGGAGTCGTTCGCACGGAACCTGGAGCGCGAGTTCAAGGCTAATCCCAAAGAATTTGACGCGCTAGCGCGCAAGGAGGGGTTTGAAGTCAAGGAAACGCCGCTTTTCAAGAACAAACAGGCAGTTCCTGACCTGGGCAACGACGAAGCTCTTCAAAATCTCATCTTTCGGCTAAGCCAGGGCGAGGTCGGCGGGCCGGTGCCTCTGCCGAAAGGGCTGGTGATCGTCCAGCTCCTCCAGATTGTCCCGGAGCATAGGCCCAAGCTGGACGAAGTCCGCGACCAGGTGGAAGAGGACTATCGCGCCGAAGAGGCCAAAAAGCTCGCGCGGCAGAAGGCCGAGGAGTTTGCCAGCCAAGTGAAGAATGGGGATTTCAACAAGGTGGCTCAGAAGGATGGCGTGACGGTCAAGGAAAGCAAGGAATTCACCCGCCTGGAAAATCTGGAGAATCTGATTTCCGGTACCGAGCTTGGCGCAGCCTTCACGCTTGCTCCTGGCCTGACGAGCGATGCTCAATCAGTGGGAACGGACTACATCGTCTTCCGCGTCGTGTCTCACACACCGCCGGACGAGGGAAGCTTTGCCCAACAGCAGGAACAAATACGAGAGCAGCTTCTGAACCAAAAGCGCAGTCTCGCCTTCGAGATCTATCGGCAGAATCTCAAGCAAGAGCTTCAACGCTCCGGAGAGCTCAAAATCAACGATTCGGCCCTAAAACAGTTCCTCTCGGGATACGAACGGTCCTAACAAGAATTCTGAAAGGTGAATTGTGAATAGTGGACGCAAGCCTGGATTTCCAGCTAGTCTCGCCCTGCCTAACAACTGGGCCCGGCATGCGTAAGTCTCAATATTGCACGAAGAGAGGACCTGATGGCCGAAGGACAGCCCGCGGTCGATTGGGACGCCGAACTTCAGGGCGTTCTCGATGACATCTTCTCCGGAAGTTGCTGCTCATGGTGCAAAGACATGGGCCACGCCCGGATTTGACCATTCACGATTCACCCATTCACAATTTACTGCTCCTCGTTCTTCCGCTCCCTGGAGGTCGCAATGTTGCGTGACATACGTCGAGTCGCCGTGCTGGGCGCTGGCACGATGGGGGCACGTATCGCCGCCCATCTGGCCAACGCCAACATTCCTTCCGTTCTCCTGGATATTGTTCCCAAGGAACTCACACCAGAAGAGCAAGGTAAGAGTCTAACACTAAGCGATCCGAGGGTTCGCAACCGGATCGCTCAAGCCGGGTTGGACGGGGCGCTTAAGTCGCGGCCCGCCGCCTT
Organism: Terriglobia bacterium; assembly: GCA_035490955.1. GTDB lineage: Bacteria > Acidobacteriota > Terriglobia > UBA7540 > UBA7540 > DATJKY01. Next base: position 3,944 of record DATJKY010000222.1, read on the forward strand.
TTTCGTTCCCGAAGCTACCCGCATGATTACGATTGGTAACTTCGAGGACAACCTCGGCTGGATACGGGACTGCGACTGGATCATCGAGGCGGTCACTGAAGACCTGGCCATCAAGCGCGCGCTGCTCGAGAGGGTCCAGGCTGCGGGCGCTCCCGGCGCTATCGTGAGTTCCAATACCTCGGGTATCTCCATTGCCAGCATCGCCGCTGGCTTTTCTGAAGACTTCCGGGGCCACTGGCTAGGGACGCATTTTTTCAACCCGCCCCGCTACATGAAGCTGCTGGAAGTGATCCCCACCCAAGACACGCTTCCAGAAGTAGTTGAGGCAATCTCGCGGTTCGGCGAGGTCGCACTGGGTAAGGGTATCGTTATCGCCAAGGACCGCTCCAACTTCATTGCCAACCGAATCGGCACCTTCGTCACACTCAATACGCTCCGCCTTATGCAGCAGGATGGTTACTCCATTGAGGAGATTGACGCCCTTACCGGGCCGGCGATGGGCCTTCCCAAATCGGCTACCTTCCGCACACTCGACTTGGTGGGCCTGGACGTCTTGATGCACGTGGTCAAGAACCTGCGCGAGACCCTGCCCCACGACGAGCGTCGTGACCTGTTGTTCGATGCACCCCCGTTTGTAGCCCAGATGATAGAGCGTAACCTGCTGGGTGACAAGACCAAGCGTGGCTTCTACAAGAAAGTGAAGAGCGGCGACAAAAGCGAGATCCTGACACTTGACCTCAACACGTTCCAGTACCGCGAGCGGCAGAGGCCGAAGTTTTCGTCGCTCGATATGGCCCGAAACATCGAGGACGTGCGCCAACGCGTGACCTCGCTCGTTCAAGCGCCCGACCGCGCCGGCGAGTTCTACCGCAAGAGCCTGAGTGATACGTTCCACTACGCGGGCAATCGCATTCCTGAAATCTCGGATGACATCGTGGCGATCGATAACGCCATGAAGTGGGGATTCAACTGGGAGTGCGGAGTGTTCGAATTGTGGGACTGTGTGGGCGTTGAGAAGACTGTGGACCAATGGAGGAAGGAAAATCGCTCTATTCCTCCCCTGGTCGAAAAGCTCCTAGCTTCCGGCAAGAAGGCCTTCTACCAGCAATCCAACGGGACCACCTGCTATTTTGATTTCTCGAGCGGCGGCTGCCGCGTTCTGCCGGAGCGGCCGGAGATGATCTTGCTGGCGTCGCTGAAGGCTCGGAAGTTGGAGTTGAAGAAGAATGCTGGCGCTAGCCTGATTGACTTGGGTGACGGCGTGGTTTGCCTGGAGTTCCACTCCAAAATGAACAGCATCGGTGAGGACACAGTGCAAATGGTCGATGCCGGCCTGAAGACCCTGAACGAAGGTTTTGAGGCGATGGTCATCGGCAACCAAGCTCCCAACTTTTGCGTGGGCGCCAACCTGATGCTCCTGCTGATGGCCATCCAGGAAGGGGAATGGGAGGAGGTCCACCGCGCCGTGCGGGCGTTCCAAAACGCGAACATGGCCATGAAATACGCCCCCAAGCCGGTGGTTGCCGCGCCCTTCGGGCTAACGTTGGGTGGCGGCACCGAGATCAGTCTTCATTGCGCGCGGGTGCGCGCGGCCGCTGAAACCTATATGGGTCTGGTAGAGGTCGGCGTGGGCCTGATCCCCGCGGGCGGCGGGACCAAAGAGATGGTGGTCCGCGCCATGGACGCGGTTCCTAAAGATGAGGAAGCCGACCCCTTTGTCTATCTCAAAGAAGTGTTCACCAATATCGGTGTGGCCAAAGTGTCGACCAGCGCCGAAGAAGCACGTCGACTTCACTACCTTTCCTCCCACGATTCCATCAGCATGAACCGGGACCGCCAAATCGCCGACGCCAAGCAATTGGCGCTAGACCTGGTCAAACTCGGCTACCACCCAGGCAAACCGCGGGAAGACATCCAGGTGCTCGGCCAACCCGCTTTCGCCAAAATGAAGCTGGGGCTGCACCTCCTGCGGCAGGCGGAATACATCTCGGATTACGACGTGGTGGTCGGCACACATCTGGCCAGGACCCTTTCCGGGGGCGGCGAGTTCACGTCGCCGCAGCGCGTCTCGGAGCAGTACTTGCTCGACCTCGAGCGCGAAGCCTTTGTCAGTCTCTGCGGCCAGAAGAAGACCTTAGAGCGCATGCAACACATGCTGAAGAAAGGTAAGCCGCTGCGAAATTAGGAGTCAGGAGTCAGAAGTCAGGATTCAGAAGGTAATCGTGAATTGTGAGTGCTGAACGGTGGGGCTGGCGCAGACCTTCAGGTTGACCTTCAGGTCTGCGTGGCCCTTGCCAGATTTAAGCCGGCAGAAGCGTAGAACTGGACGAAGGCGTGAATGACTCCTGCGGGTCCGGTGAGCTTATTGCTCTTCAGTGATTGCAGGGTGTATGTTTTTCATATGAAGCGGACAACCTTAATGATCGACGAACGGCAATTCGCTGAACTCAAAACTCTGGCAGTGGCGGAGGGGCGAACTCTCTCTTCCCTAACCAAGGAATTGCTTCAACTGGGGCTCGCAAGCGCGCCGTCAAGGGCGCCGGCGCAAGTTGAGGCCACTGCCGACCTGGAATATGGGCGAATTCAAGGTCGATGTGGCCGATGGAGACGCTCTCTATAAGGCAATGGAGGGGTATTGAGCGTTGCCGTCGACACCAACATCCTGCCGTATGCGGTAAAGGAAACACACCTTGCCGATCTCGAGGCGTTGGCGTACGAGATACCAAGATCTCAGCCGACGATGTCCACGATGCCCACACCGTAGTTCTGATGCGCGAGCACAACATTCGGACCATTCTGACCGCCGACGAGGGTTTCGGGCGTTTCAAGAATCTCGAGGTGGTCGACCCGGTGTACGCGTAACAGCGCCTAGCGCGGAGATGCTTTTGTCACTATGCGGTATCTTGTTAGGGCCCGAGTCAAGTCCGGATGCGAGGCCGCCCTTCTGGAGGCAATCGAGGCCGGAACTCTCGGCGAAGGTTCGGTCGCCGAGGGCGAGTACCTCCGGAACATGAACGATGCGAGACTCTGGCCGGACGAGACAGCCTGTTGGGTCGAGGTCTGTTACTGTCCGACGCCTTTGCAGGAAGAGCGACCTTACTGGGAGGAGTACTTCGACTTGACGAAGGTTCAGGACGCGCACGATCGCCGGAGATGCAAGGACCAGAACGGC
>DATJKY010000223.1:0-3933 GCA_035490955.1 Terriglobia bacterium
ACACGATCGTGTCATGAAACACCAACAATGGGGACAATTCGCTCTGGCCTCGCCGCCAAAAAGGGGTCCAGACGAAGTGCCCTACGGAGTGCTCAGGCAACCCGGGCGGGGGCTGGATGTGCGAGAAATTCTACCGCCTCCCGTCGAGGGAAAAGAGTGCCTCTTGACATCCCCTTCTATAGGACTTCTCACAGTGACGAATGCTCGCCGCCGACCAGCGGACCCGCCAGATGTATCGCCGACAGATTCTATTAAGGCTCTCAACAATCTGAAAGACGCATCCGCCTTCTGCGCGATTTCATTGAGGGGTTCATCGGCGTCACTTCCGCCCCTGGGGGCGAGTGGAGTTACGACCAGTGACTCCAAACATCCTAGGCACGCCCTGAAGCTCGCGATGTGAACGCCAAGCTAGTCTATGGCGGAAACGATTGAACTGATGTGGTTGGTCAATCTCTTGGTCGTCATTGGCTCTGCGTGTCTGGGTTGGACTCTGGTCGGCTGGTTGCAGCAGAGACTGAAGGCCGATGTCAGTAGTGAGAGAGCAAAATGATGATTGGCTGGGAGCGACAAAAACGAAACGTCGCACCCACATTTCCCTGAAAGGGGTGCGCATGCCAGCGCGATGGTTCACTGTTCTCGCAGGTTTTTTCATATGTTTCCTGCCCGCCGCGGCCCAGCCACACGCCGTAACTCCTCAATTGTTGGGATCGACGATCTCTCCGCCCGTTCATACGTTGCCGCCACAGGCCCACGCTGGGGGACCTCCAAAGGAAATCCCGCGACACCACCCGCCGGGACGTCCCAATTCGGGGACTGTCACTGATCCCGTGGTTCAGCATTCCACGCTGACACCCGCGCTTGCAGCGGCGGGAGGGCAGTGGGAAGGAATGGGCGCAGGGTATCCCGGGTTCTCCATCACCGCGGTGCCGCCGGACACGAACATGGCGGTCGGTCCTAATCATATCGTGCAATGGGTGAACAACGCCTTCGTGGTCTTTAGCAAAACAGGCGGCACGATCCTGGCCCCGGTTTCGGACAGCGATTTTTGGGCGAATGCGAACTGCAACCAACTCGGCGGCTTCAGCGATCCCATCGTGAAGTATGACCGGATCGCCGATCGTTGGTTTGTCGGGGAGGTAGCTTTGCCCGCTTTTCCCGGGCTGTTGGGCCAGTATGCCCAATGCTTCGCGGTGTCCGCTACTTCCGATCCGACCGGCTCCTATTACATGTGGGGCTATGGCTTCGGAAACAACGTAAACGACTATGACAAGATCGCGGTGTGGCCGGACGGGTATTACGTCACGTGGAATATCTTTCTGAACGGCGCCACTTTCAACGGACCGGAGGCTTGCGCCTGGAACCGGAATGACATGCTGAGCGGCGTGTCTGCTCCGAGATTCGTCTGCTTCAACCTGCCCGACACGTTCTCCAGTCTCCTAGCTGCCGATCTCGATGGGGCGAATGCGCCGCCGGCCGGCTCGCCCAATTTCGTAATGTCCGTCGATACGTCGACAGGCGCGCTGAACTTGTGGAAGTTTCACGTGAACTACACCACTCCGGGTAACTCGACCCTCACAGGGCCGATTCTCGTAGCGGGGGTTGCTCCTTTCAACTCGCCGTGTCTTAGCACGCAGGACTGCATTCCGCAGCCGGCGACGACGCAGAACGTGGACGCACTCGCCGACCGATTGATGTATCGTCTGGGCTACCGGAATTTCGGCGATCACGAGTCGCTGGTAGCGAACCATACGGTCCTCAGCGGCACTAATACGGCTGTCCGCTGGTATGAAGTACGAAGTCCCAACGGCGCGCCCACGGTCTATCAGCAGGGAACCTTCGCACCGGATACCGACAACCGGTGGATGGCCAGCCTCGCCATGGATAAGTCGGGCAACATCGGGGTCGGCTACAGCGTCTCCAGCAGCGTGACATTTCCGTCCATTCGGTACACCGGTTGGGAGGTAGGCAACCCGCTCGGGATGCTGCAGTCGGAAACGCAGATGGTTTCGGGCAGCGGATCGCAGACCGGGTATAACCGCTGGGGCGACTATTCGGCAATGTTGACCGATCCCAGTGACGACTGCACATTCTGGTATACGACGGAGTACATTGCGGTCACAGCGGCCGCTAACTGGAGCACACGGATCGGTTCGTTCCACTTTTCTTCGTGCGGCCAGACATTGACGCCAACTACAACGACCCTCGGTTCATCGCAGAATCCATCCAGCGTGGGGCAGTTGGTAACCTTCACGGCAGCCGTAACATCCGGGTCGGGTACGCCCACCGGCAGCGTAACTTTCAAGGATGGCAGTGCAACGCTCGCAACGGTGGCCCTGAGCGGCGGTACGGCGCAGTATCCAACCTCAAGCCTCGCCGCCGGCGGACACTCGATCACCGCTGTCTACAGCGGCGACGCCACGTACGCCGGTAGCACCTCGGGCGTGCTGACTCAGACCGTAAATAAGCTCAGTACTACGACGGGGCTTGTATCGAGCCAGAATCCATCCAACGCCGGGAACAGTGTGACATTTACGGCAACCGTGTTGCCCTCCGCCGCCACCGGGAGCGTGACCTTCAAGGACGGCTCCAACGCGCTCGGGACCGTGGCCCTGAGCGGCGGTTCGGCGTCACTAACCACGTCCAGCCTTTCCGCCGGGTCTCACAACATCACGGCGATTTATGGCGGTGACGGCACGTATAGCGGCAGCACGTCTGGAACGGTCGTGCAAGTGGTCAACACCACGACCAAGCTCAATACGACTACCACCCTGACATCCAGCCCGAACCCCTCCAACAAAGGGCAGACCGTGACCTTCACCGGTGCGGTTTCGCCTTCGACGGGGCCAACGGGCACCGTTACATTTAAGGACCGCACAACGACGCTGGGAACTAGGGCGTTGAGCAGCGGAATAGCAACCCTGTCGACATCGAGCCTTTCCACGGGGTCTCACTCTATTACCGCAACCTACAACGGCGACACCAACTATAACGGCAGCACCTCAGGGGCCGTGACTCAGACCGTGCGAAATAAGCATTAGCGATTGGGGCTATCTCCCGAGTGAGCCGCGAAATGCCCTCTGCGCCCGGGCCCTGGCACGGTTGCGGGATTTCTGATTTATTAGGTCCGAGACAACGAGCAGCCATACATCTGTTTTGTGTAAGAAATTTTGACGTCGCTAAGTGCTTTGTTTCCGTATCCGCTTTATCGGATTTCAGGTGGGGTTTTTTATACGAATTGCACACCCTCTAGCACAAGGCCAATGCTGCGGTCACTCTAGTTATATTCGGGCTTTACTCCTATGACGAGTATGACGGATTGTTGGGTGGGTGGTGCGTAGTTCATTTGGTATGTCACCGGTAAACCAGCGGCAGTCATCTCCATAACCGTGTACATGGCGAACTGAGATTCTGCCGTTGCAGTCGTGGTTCGCGGTGTGGAAAGTATCAAACCCTTGGGGGGAGGCTCTATTTGTGCTCCCCCATTCAACAAAACTGCCGCGATTCCCGGCGATCCCAAAGCCGCAATTTCCTTCCCGTAGTCCTCAGCTTCCATGCTCGACGCGACGGCATACACGTACAAGTAGACGTTGGGAGGTATTTGGGACGGTGTCCCATCCATAGTTGAAGGTTAAGGGGCGGTTCTCGACCCGACTCTTGGTAGAGTCGGGTTGGAAATCTTTCTCAGCGAAAGGAGAACCGCCTTGAGACGAAGCTATCACACCCCTCACCGCCAAAGGAGAGGCCAACGCCAAGAGATTGGCCGAGTTTTTCAGTCGCAATGGACAAGGCTTACTGCCGATGGTGGATCTGATCGAACGATCACGCATGGCCGTCGATGAACTGGTCGACGTGGCCGGACGGGCCACGATCGAAGCGGTCTTGCAGCTCTCGGCCGAGCAAGTCGCCGGGACGCGCACGCCAGGGCAGCGGCGG
>DATJKY010000224.1:0-8003 GCA_035490955.1 Terriglobia bacterium
TGCTGACTGGCAAGGACTCGACCCGCCTGGTGAACCGGGTGATCGCCCGCGACATCAACAAAGTGGGTGTGGGACAGGTGATTTACGCCTGCTGGTGCGACGAGCAGGGCAAGGTGATTGACGACGGCACCATCTCGCGCCTGGCCGAGAACGCCTACCGCTGGACGGCGGCTGACCCCAACCTTCGGTGGTTCCGTCAGAACGCCCTGGGTCTCGACGTCTCTGTGGAAGACATCTCCGAGAAAGTTGCCGCCCTGGCCCTGCAGGGACCGACCTCGGCAAGGTTGCTCGAAAAGGTGGCCGAGGCCGATATCCGGGGCCTTAAGTACTTTCGTGTGACCCCCGGGTCGATCGCCGGGGTGCCGGTGGACATATCACGCACCGGCTACACCGGGGACCTGGGCTACGAGCTCTGGATTCCCTGGAACGAGGCAGTCAAAGTCTGGGACGCCCTTGTGGCTGCGGGTGCCGAATTTGACCTTCACGCTGTAGGCATGCTGGCGCTCGACGTGGCTCGGATCGAGGCGGGTCTGCTCTTGATCGAAGTGGACTACACCAGCAGCAAGAAGGCGCTTATCGAATCCCAGAAATATTCTCCCTACGAGCTGGGCTTTGGCCGCCTCGTGCACTTCGACAAGGACACCTTTGTGGGCCGTCCGGCGCTGATCGCCGAGCAGCGGACAGGCGGTCCGACACGCCGGCTGGTGGGTCTCGAGATCGACTGGAGCGAGGTGGAGCAGCTTTACGCGAAGGTGGGGCTCGCGCCCCAAGTACCCAGCACTGCTTCGCGTGTGGCCGTACCCGTTTACAAGGCCGGCGCGCAGGTGGGCAAGGCAACTTCCACCACTTGGTCGCCGCTGCTCAAGAAGATGATCGCACTCGCGAGCGTCGGCCGCGAACACGCCGCACCCGGCAATCGCCTTCAGATGGAACTGACGGTGGAGGCGGTGCGGCACAAAGTTAGTGCGACGGTGATGAAGCTTCCCTTTTTCAGCCCTCCTCGCAAGACCGCCACACCACCGGCGTGAGATGAGCGTCGTGGCCTCGCAGGGGGACCAAGTTGCCGAGGCGACGGTAGCCCTAAGTGCAACCTCCGGATGAGGTGGCAGCCCATCACTCCAACCGCGCCAGGGTGCTCATCACGTGTTTGGCGTTTCCAAAGGTAAACCACTGGCTAGCCATCCTTCAACACCATCGATCAGAATGCCGATATCGCCGGCGCTTTCCCGCAGCAGGATGCTGGCTGCGGTCGTAGCGCGGTATCCTTCGTGGCAGTAGACAAGACTCCGCTTGGAGGGATCGATGGACCGCGCTTTGGGCTCAAGGTCGAGCAGCGGCATTGAGATTGCGCCGGGCAGGTGTCCTTTCAACCATTCGGCTCGGCTGCGGACATCGACAAGTTGCAGAGATGGATGGTGCTCCAAGGTCTGACGGACATTTGCGCACCGCTGTATCGATATGCTGGCAAGATCTATGCCTTCGTTGCGCCACTGCGTCTCGTCCGCGAGCGAATACCCGATGACGTGGCCAAGGCCAACCCGGATCAATCGGGTGTGCGCTTCCTGGGCGCCCTCAACATTCTCGGCTACCAAAGCGAGCCTCTGGGTAGGTTTGATTAGGATCGCTGCCCAACCGGCGAAATTCCCCATGAGACTGATCTGAATGGATCCCCGAATGTGAACGGAGGCAAATTGTTCCGCAGGTCGGGCATCCAGGACCAGAGTTCCCCTCCTTTGTTCCGCGACTAGTTCCGTTGCCGTTAAGAGCTGAAGTTTGGGCACTTCCGACATATCAATAGTCTCCTACTCGTTATTGCGCATCGGGCCGCGGCGTTCGATCATTCTCGTGCTTAGCGTTGCCGAGAAGACGTTCCACCTTGAGGCGTTCGAGTTCGCTCTCCGGCGTAGCGGCACCGCGCCTGTCCCACTCGCTCCAGGCATCAGCACTCTTCTGAAACCATTGATGCGACTCGGCTTCCGCAGTACGCCTGTCGGAGGGAGAAAGCGAACCATCCCTTGCGATCCGACGCTGCAGATTGCCTAAGCTTTCATAGCAGAAACCCACATCGCGCACTACGAGCAAGTCGGGCGCGGTCGGGTTGAACTCCTTGAGAAACGGCAGCGACAAATCGGAATACTGCCGGGCTTTGGCGAGATCATGCATTGCCAGCTCCGCATCGCTCAGCTTGCAGTAGGATCTCATTAGGTACAGTCGATATTGCGGCTGTCCGGGGCTGGCGGCGACCTGGTCCTTCCAGATGCCGTTCGCTTCCTGCAGAAGGCGGAGCCGTTCGAATGCCTGCTCCCTGGCTACCAGCACGGCCGCAAGCGATTCGTCAAACAAGGAGATCCAGTAGTGTACATCACTGCCGGCGGGATATTGGCGAGCTGTCTCTTTGGTGAGTGCGATGGACCTGCGGTACCATTCGCTAGCGGTTGCGGGTTGTGTCAAACGAAACGAATCACCCATCTCGTCATAAGCGAGGCCAAGGTCGAAGCGTGCCTGCACGTTCTTGCTGTCGCCTGCCGCCAGTGCTTCTGCGATCGCAAGAACCTTGCGAGCGTAGATCTGGGCCTGCTTCCAGTCACCCACATTCAGGGTGTCGGTTCCCACTAGAGGTCCGCCGATCATGGCGTAACTGACGAAAAGGCTTCGCTTGGCCTCCCTGGAAGAGGGAGATTTTTGAACCAGCGCCTCGGAATAAGCTATCGATTTCCGAAAACTCGCGAGAGCTTCTGATTGGGAGCCGAGCTCCGTGAGCGCTGCAGCCAACTTCATGTAAAGTTGGTTTAAGGCCTTGTCATGATCCTCGTCGCCGTTTTGCTCACTCCCGAAAATCTGGAAGGCCGCACGAAAATTCTTCAGAGCGTTGAGCGTTTCCAGGTTGTCGAGCTGGAGATCCCCCAGGCGGGCGTAGCTCATGGCCAGAAGGCGTCTGCGAACCGGATCCTGAGGCTTCTGCTGCCAAAGGTCCCGTGCCAAGGAAAGACACTGCTGGTAATTGTCGTGCGCCTCCGATATCTTTCCTAAGAAGGATTGAATCGTGCCAAGCCGCTGATGGGCCTCGATCATCGCTCTGGTAGTTTCCTCTCCCGGTAATCGAGCATGGGCTTCCGTGGCCGCGCGCAAAGCTTCCTGGTAGCTGGCGACCGCTGTTCCCACCTTGCCGAGATTGGCCACAGAGGGTGAGCCCTCGAGGTCACCGACGCGCTCATAAGCTTTTGAAAGCTTAACCAGGAGGCGGGGATCGTTCCCGGAGCTTTGCCTCAGTTGCTCCAGGTACTTGAGGGCGCTCTGAAACAGCGCGGCCTGCATTTCGGTAGGCTCCGGGGACTGTTGAACCTTCTTCGTCAGGTCATCAATCGCCGAATCAGCAAACGTTTCAACCTGACTCAGCCGGCGATCTGCCAAGCGAGATTGCCAGGAGTAGAAAAGGACCGAGCCACCCAGCACAGCAACGATGGCGCAAGCCATCAGCGAAGCCGTCTTGTGACGCGCTACAAATTTACTCAAGCGGTAGGTTAGGGTCGCCCTTCTGGCTAGAACCGGCTTGCTTTGCACGTAGCGAAGCAGGTCCTCTTCAAAATGCTGGGCTGAGAGATAGCGCCGGGACGGGTCCTTATCCATCGCCATCAGAACGATCCGGTCCAGATCGCCTGATAGCTCCTTTCTTGTCCGTTCGGGGAGACCTCGAACGGAGCTTGGTTTCCGGTCTTCCTGATGACAGACAACCCGTTCCGCTGCGGCTGGCGTAAGATCACGCAGGGTGTAAGGTTGCGAGCCAGTGAGCAGTTCAAAGAGCAGGACGCCGAGCGAATAGATGTCGGTTGCGGTGGTAAGCTCCTTTCCAAGAAGTTGTTCCGGACTCGCGTAGTCGGGAGTCATCAATCTCTGCCCGCCCTCGGTCTGGGGAAACCTCCCTCGAATCAGTCCCGGAGCTAACGGCTTTGAAATTCCAAAGTCGATGAGCTTAACAACCCCTTGCGGTGTCACCAATACGTTGCTCGGCTTGATATCGCGGTGAATGACCAGTTTCTGATGGGCGTAATGGACAGCGGAACATACGGACCGAAACTGCTCGATACGCTGCCTGATCGACAAGCCGCGGGTGTCGCTGGCCAGCGTGATCGGCTGACCTTCCACATACTCCATCACGATGAACGGACGCCCATCCTGCAATTCGCCACCGTCCAGGATGGAGCCGATGTTGGGATGGTTCAAAGTAGCAAGAATCTGCCGTTCCCTACGAAATCGCTGGACCAGCGCAGGCGATTCCAAGCCCTTGCGGATCGTCTTAATGGCTACAATCTGAAAATACTGATCATCCGATCGCACGGCCAGGTAGACGACTCCCATCCCTCCACTGTCTATATTCCGCACCAGGCGATACGGGCCCACTTGCAGGCCCGTCTCAGAAAAACTTGAGGCCTCAACCACTTCCTTCAGGTCCCCCGCCACCATGGAACGCAGTGTCTGCGTGTCGTTGGAGTCGTTTTCGAGCAAGGATGCTACTTCAGACTGCAGTTGCTGGTCGTCTCCGCAGGCCTGCCTTATATATTCGCTTCTCTCGGATAGTGGGCGGTCGACCGCGCTCTGAAAAATCTCCTGAATCAGGTTCCAGCGATCGATTGGGGACTGGGATCTCATGCCGAAGCACCCGACATCTCGCGGCGCAGCCACGCTTGCCCGAGACGGAGCTCGCGCCCCACCGTCGCGACGGAAATACCGAGAACCAGCCCGATCTCTTCGCTGGTCAGACCGCCGAAAAACTTCAGCTCGATGGCCCGGCTTTTTCGTTCGTCGATCTCGGCCAACTTGCGCAGCGCTTCGTCCAACATCAGCGAGTCCTGGTCACGTCCTCGAGCAAAGTCCATGTCCGTCTTCAAAGTGATCCGTTCGCCTACGCCGCGTTTCTGCGCCTTTCGCTTTCTGGCATGATCAATCAGCACGCGTCGCATGACGTTGGCTGCCACAGCATAGAAATGCGCGCGGTTCTCGCAATCCAGCTTGGCCTGAACAGCCAGCCGCAGATAGGATTCGTGAACGAGCGCAGTGGGTTGAAGAGTGCACTCGCCATATTCGCGATCCAGCCGCGCTTTAGCGAGCCGCAGCAAGTCATCGTAGATGATTGGAATGAGGCGTTCTAGAGCGGAGTGATCTCCCTCCCGCCAGTCGCGGAGGAGACTCGTGACACTGCCCGAATCTTTGGCCAGTTTATTGACGGGTGCAGGACCAGCCATGATGCCTGCCTCTTCCCCCCCGCCAGTGCGGATTATATCAGATGCCAGAGCGATGGGGCTACCGCCGTTCAGTTGCCCCCGTTGCCCTCCGCACCCTTCTCACCCTTCCTCAGGCCGTAATGGATGAATCAGATTCAGACTCGCCGACGGTGAGTTTATAGCGTGCGCACCGATCCGATGATCGGTTCTGACTCAGTTTTTCGCATTAACTAACAGAAGGAGAAACGCAATGGGTTGTACGCAACAAAATCAGGAGTTATGGCGGCAGGGACAGCCATACCTATTGGGTCATAGCGAAGATGAAGAACTGCGGCTCAGAAGGCAGGCGGTAGAGCTTCGACACGAGTCGGCTCGGTTGTTCGACCGTATAGGGCTTGGCCCGGGCGGCCGGGCGATTGATCTCGGCTGTGGACCGCAAGGAGTGCTGGACCTCCTCTCGGAGCAGGTCGGCCCGACTGGACGTGTCATCGGCATCGAAAGGAGCCGCAGGTCGATTGCGATGGCGAAACGCTTTGTGGCTGATCGAGGACTGAGAAATGTTGAGGTGGTTCAGGGGGACGCAACCGCGACAGCGCTGCCGGGAGCTAGCTTTGACCTGGTTCATGCGCGGCTCGTGCTCGTGAATGTACCGTGTGTCGAAGCGGTCGTCCGTGAGATGGTCCGGCTAGCTCGGCCGGGTGGCGTGGTCGCTAGCCACGAGGCAGATTACCTTTCACACTTCTGCGACCCTCCCCTTCCAGCCTGGGACCGTCTTTTCGAGATTTTCAGAGGATACTCTTCCGCTAACGGGATTGACCTTTTTGTTGGCCGCCGAACGCATCGCCTGTTCCGTGAAGCCGGGCTGGTGGATATCGAAGTGAACCCGGCGATCCACGTCTATCCGCACGGGCACAACCGACGTGCGATCTTTTGGCAGTTCCTCCAGAACGTGCGCGATCGCGTTCTGGAGCAAGAGCTGATCACTGAATCGGAGTTCAGCGAGTTGACGGCGGAATTGAAGGAACACCTGGATCGTCCTGACACACTGGTGGTGTCACACCTATTTTTCCAGGTCTGGGGTCGAAAACCGGCCTAATACAGCGTGACGCAAGTTCGCGTCGCATCAGATGCTATGCGTCAGGGCTCGACTTAGCGTGTCGAGGGCGGCCCACGCGACCCAAGGGCTTTAAGCCCGCTACAATTCGCTCCCAGGCAAACTTCTAAAGGAGGCATGCCGTGTTACAAAACATACTGGAACGCAAACGAGAGAATGCTCCAAGATGGGACTGCTCTGACGAACTGAGCTGGAGAAGCATGCCATCCTGGGCTCAGGTGTCGGCTCCGATCGGTTGCGTGTACTTTGAAGAACACCATACAGACACCGGAGCCGTATATTACCAGTGCCGAGACTGTGGATGGCAGAGTGATGCTGTTCGCTAGAAATGGTGATCCCACAAGTCGTTGATACTACGTTGGCTCGATCTCTTCACGCAGATGCGAAGAGTCGGTTAATGAGAATGGAAATTCGGAAGACACCTTGAGGCGGGTCTTTTGCGGTTGGCTTGGGCTCGGTATATTTGCTCTTGCTGCGGGAGATATCCAGCGGCCGGCCGTTCCAAACAACCTGAAGGTGCCGCACGGTCAAAGAGTGGTGCTGAAGGCCCTGGGCGAAGGAGTTCAAATCTACACGTGCGGCGCAAAGGCGGGCGACCGAAACCAGTTCGAGTGGGTTTTGAAGGCTCCGGAGGCCGACTTGGTAGGCGACAAGGGGGAGAGGATCGGCAGGCATTACGCCGGCCCGACTTGGGAAGCTAACGACGGCAGCAAGGTGGCGGGTGAGGTGCTGGAACGCGCCGATGCGCCCCGTCCAGGCGCCGTGCCCTGGTTGCTGTTGACGGCGAAGTCTAGCCAAGGAGACGGTACATTCAACAACGTTACGTACATTCAACGGGTTAACACGGAGGGCGGCACCGCATCGAGGGATGGCTGCAACGCTCAGCATATTGGTGCCGAGGCACGCGTCGATTACAAGGCCGCTTACTACTTCTATGCCCGGACATCAGCAGGTGGCGAATGAACGGGGAACTAACCTGGACATCACTCAACACCAAGGCACCAAGACACATAAGACGACCAGGGCGCACTGTCTCAGCGCTGCCGCACTGACTGGAGAAAGAAGGCGGCATTGGCCGCCGGCCGGCTGGCGGGCCAGGTTTTAATTTCCGGCGCAGGCTGCAAATTCTGTTCTGTTTCAATCTCGCCTCTTGAGCTCCTGTCTCTTTTCGCACCTCCTCCGAGTTGAACACTGGGATGATCGATTTCAGTTCCGTTTCCGCATTAACAGACGAAGGGGCGGACACCATGGTTAAACGTATACCCGCTTCTTTCAAATGCGTTCGCGATCCGAGTGCCGGGTTCCATCGCGAGCGTTATGCAACAAGAGCCGGGTGCATGTGAACTCATCGAAGACTCGGAAGCACCCGGCGGAAACATCGGGGCCGAGGCAGAAAATAAGGTGTTTGTCGCTGGTCGCGAGACGTGGACAGGGCGGGCATCAACCTCAAGACTTCGTGTCCTACGCCGGAACAGGTGCGGGATGCCGTGCGCGAGGTCCTGAAGGACGATAGTTATCGAGCGAGCGCGCGCGAGCTGCGGAAGAATCTCGCCGGATACAATGCCCTCGACCGCATCAGCCGCAACCTCGAACCGTTTTTGGCGGGACCCAACATCATGAACCGCGATGATCGAGTTCCAGCCCGTTCTGCGCAATCCCTCATGAAAGGA
>DATJKY010000225.1:0-1921 GCA_035490955.1 Terriglobia bacterium
TGTTTTATTTCGGTGACGGGCACGCGGCGATGGGAGACGGGGAAGTGGCCGGCAGCGCGGTGGAAGTGCCGATGAAGGCCCGGTTCAGGTTTGATTTGGTGAAAGGGCACATGACCGGGTGGCCGCGTTTTGAAAATGAGCAGGAACTGATGACGACGGGTATTTATCGGCCAGTCGATGATGCCGTGCGCATCGCCGTGACCGAGATGGTGCGCTGGGTGCACCGTGAATATGGACTTTCCGAACTGGACGCTTACGAGCTTTTTTCCAAGGTTGGCAGGCTGCACCTTACGGAGATGGTGGACCCGAATTATGTCGTGGTGGCTTCGATGGACAAGAAGTATTTGCCGGTGAAGAAATAGTTCAATCCCATTTGGCGACAAAGAACGGAGCGGCGGTCCGGACTGAGCGGAGTGCGTTCGGAATGACGCTGGCCTTGTCGGCTTCGGAGAGTTTGCAACGGTCGTGTCGAGTGCGGGTACGTCGCTACAGAAGAGCACAAGCAGAAGTCCCCGTGCCCCAAAGGGCGCCGACACAAAGGCCAGCGCTGCAGGATACGTTCTGCCGACGGAGGCGATTGTCAGGCGTCTAGATGCCTGCGATAATTCTGGCGATGCTCAGCGAAGCGTTGCTCGATCACTTCCGCAATCCGCGGAACGCCGGTGAATTGCCGGGTGCGACAGCTAGGATAGAGGTGAGCAACCCGGTTTGTGGCGATGTGCTGCGGCTTGCTGCGGTTTTCGAGGATGGAGTCGTACGCGAGGTGGGATTCCTGTGCCGCGGATGTACGGCTTCGATCGCTTGCGCCTCGCTGCTCACGGAATCGATGCGGGGAAGGGAATTACGCGGGCTGCGAAAAATAACGGCTGAGTCGCTTTCGGAAGCACTCGGTGGCCTTCCGGAGGCGTCATTCCACGCGGCGCAACTCGCGCGGCTCGCGCTCGAAGCGCTGCTCGAGGCCGTAGGGAAATAGTCGATAAACCGGTGGGCATGGGTTCGGGTGCCGGAGCAGGAAGGGTTCTGGCAGAAAAGCCTGCTTGCCGCCAGCTGGCTGGGGCTACAGAGGCGGCGCGGTTAGTCGCGCGCCCCGGTTACTCGTTCGAATGTATCCGGATCATTCAGATTCAAGACACAACCTTCCTCGGCGGTCGTGTACTCGCTGACTTCTTTGGTGTGGGCCCACACGACAACGCGGGCGCCTACCTCGGCGGGCGCCCGTTCCAGTTCCTCGTAAACCTTGGAGGAAAAAATGACCGGATGGCCGCGGCGACCTTCAAAGACAGGCAGGACGATGGGGGCTTTGGTCGCATAGAATTGCTCGATCAGGCCATCCACAAGTGCCGCAGTGATCAGCGGGTGATCGGTCAGGCATAGGAGCACGCCGTCGGTTCCGGGCGGAAGGCTGCGAAGCGCGGCTTGGAGGGAACTCAGTTGTCCTTGCTCCCACTCTTGATTGATCACAATCTCGTCGGGGTTCAGGCGGATGGCCTTTGCGATGGGCTCGGCATGCGCGCCCAATACTACGCGGCGGACAGCGATCTTCGGGTGCCGTGTGACTTCGAGCAGATGCTCGAGGAACGGCATCCCTTGATAGGGGAGAAGCGCTTTTGGGGATCCCATTCGAGTTGAGGCACCGCCTGAGAGGATCACTGCGGCCAGCATGGTGCCACCTCTATAAGTCCAGCAACAGCGTGAGAAAGGAACGGATGAGTTGCGGGGCGAATGGCATCCGCTATTTAGCGAGATAGTAACGCTGAACCGGGCCGCCTACAAGGGGGTGCCCGGCAGAGCTATTTTTCTACCGTGCTGGCGCTTTCGAGCTTCAGCCTCTTGTGACCCGCCGCGTCGGCGTTTCGCCGGACCGCCACGAGTTCTGCCACGATGCTGACGGCAATTTCCTCGGGGGAGAGAGCTCCGATGT
>DATJKY010000226.1:0-1583 GCA_035490955.1 Terriglobia bacterium
CAGCGCTAACCGTCTTTATGCCCGCGCGGGCGGAGGTGGAGAGCGGTGATCCGGTCGTGAATCTGGTGAGCTGGCAGGGCTCGGGAGACTTGGTGGGCGTGGCTGCCGCCAATTGCTTTCTCGTCGTCCATCCTCAGCAAAGGGAACTCGCAGCCGGCGATTGGGTCGACGTGCTTCCCAAACCTCCGTAGAGACGTAGGGCCGACCCTTGGGTCGGCCTCACGAACCGATTAAGGTCGATGGTGCAATGGCTCGATCGCCCGATGACTCAATGACTCAATCGAAGAAGCTCAGTCACTACGCCGCAAACGGGCGCGTCCGCATGGTGGATGTATCCGGCAAACCGGAGACGCACCGCCACGCGGTGGCCAGCGTTCTGGTGAAGATGAGTCCCCGCACCCGGCGAGCCGTCAAGGACAACCCCAAGGGGAACCCGCTGGAGATCGCCCGGGTAGCAGGCATCGCTGCCGCCAAGCGCACCTCCGAGCTGATCCCTCTTTGCCACTCTATCCTGCTAAGTCATGTGGACGTGCAGGCCGAATTCTGCAGACAGGGAGTAGCTATCAGCTCCACGGTGCGTTCCACGGGCCCAACCGGTGTGGAAATGGAAGCTCTTACAGCAGCGGCCGTGGCGGCCCTCACAGTCTATGACATGTGTAAGGCTGTAGACCGCAGGATCGAAGTCACAGAGCTGAGGCTTATGGAAAAAAGCGGCGGCAAAAGTGGAACGTATCGGAGAAGGAGTTAACGGATGCCTCTTCGGGCCAAGATCCTCGTGCTCAGCGACTCGGTGGCCGCCGGCCGGCGAGCCGACCGTTCCGGCGCGGCAGTGCGCGATGTTCTGCAAGCGCGCGGTTGGTTGGTGACAGCCCTCGAAACGTTGCCGGACGAGGCCGATCGCATTCGCCGCTGTCTTGAAGCTTGGACCGAGGGTGAGGACTGTGATGCGGTCTTCACCACCGGTGGTACCGGAATCAGCCCTCGTGATGTAACCCCGGAGGCCACACGGGCCGTGCTGGAAAGAGAAATCCCGGGGCTGGCCGAATTGGTACGCCGCGAGGGCGCGAAGAAGACCCGCTTCGCTGTCCTCTCCAGGGGTTTGGCGGGGATCCGCAGGAACAAGTTGGTTATCAATCTCCCGGGAAGTCCGGCAGGCGCGCGCGAGTCACTGGAGACGATTCTGGATCTGTTGCCACACGCTGTCGACATCGCGCAGGGGCGCACCGCTCACCCGGAGAAGTAGCCAGGGACGAAAAACGGGCCGGAGTGCGTCAGTGGATGTCGGGCGGCCAGCACGCCCCCGTTTGCCGGGGTCTCGCCTGCTGTGGGATGCGGGCTTCCCATCGCTACGCCCAGGGCAGGCTCTGCGCGCGCCGTGTTGGACCTTCGGTTTCCTTTACCTCTTTGCCTTCCCGAGAGCAGCAGAGCCTTTTCTCCTGGATTCTTCATTTTTCGGACCTAGCAGGCGGCTGAAAAAAGGGCGGCTGTCATGCTGAGTGTCACATGGGCCTGCGGCCCACCAATAGCAATGAACATCACGGCGGAGCTCCTTCGTTGATTCTAAAGGACTTTGCACGTGATGT
>DATJKY010000227.1:0-7161 GCA_035490955.1 Terriglobia bacterium
CGGTCCGAGATGTTAAAATCACAAAAGGAGGAGGTGTACCATGATTCGGGAACAAGTCACAGGGTTAGTGCTTTGCGGGCTCGCCGCGGTCTCGATGCTGACTGTCGCCGGAACCGCCTTGGGACAGAAGACCGAGATCAAGGGCCTGATTGTGGGGCGCGACGGCGCCAATGTGATCATCAAGAGCCAGGAGGGAAACAACGTAACTGTAACCCTTGACGACTCCACAAAGGTTCAAGCGATCAAGGGGAAGTTAGGACTTCGGAGGTCCGACTTGGGCTTCACCGCGCTTGTGCCGGGCCTTCCAGTTGACGTTGACGCAGAGGGCCCTCCCAACCAACTGGTCGCAAAGAGTGTTAAGTTCAAAGCCAGTGACCTCAAAACCGCCAACCAAATCCAGGCGGGCCTGACACCAACCGCACAGGAACTCACGGCAACTCAGCAGCAGGTCCAGGCCAACCAGCAGCAGCTCCAAGCCCAGCAGCAGCAACTCCAGGCCCAGAACGCTCAAATCGAGGCCAACCAGCAGAAGATCATGGCCAACCAAGAACAGATTCAGAAGAGCCAAAGCGATCAGGCGGCTTTGGCCAAGCGCTTCGGTGAACTTGGCGACTACGATGTGAAGGCCTCGGCGACCGTCTATTTCGCCGTAAACGGCACCTCGGTTAACGCAAAAGGTAAGCAGGACCTGCAAGGTCTGGCGGCTCAGGCGAAGCAAATCGGCAGCCATTATTTGATCCAAGTGGCAGGGTACACGGATTCGTCCGGAAACGCTCAGTACAACCAGCAATTGAGTGATAAGCGCGCCGACGCTGTGATCGCCTATCTGCAGCAATCCTGCGGAGTGCCGCTGTTCCGTGTCCTATCGCCTGCAGCTATGGGTATGTCCAACCCTGCCGCCTCGAACGAATCGGCGAAGGGAATGGCGGAGAATCGCCGCGTCGTCGTGAAAGTCCTTGTCAACAAGGGTTTGGCTGGGTCGTGAACCGACTAGTCCGAAGTGGCAGGAGGGTGGAAAATGCTGTCCGGTCAGCCTCCTGCGTGAGGATGATTGAATTCGCCCCGAAATTTCGCTTATCTATAGGGGAGCGGTTTGCGCAGCAGGTCAGTTTGGCCCTTGTAGCACCGAGTTCACTTTCCATAGGGCCGGGGAAAGGCGCCTACATCAACTGACCTCCCACCCAGGCGTGGGGGCGCCATCGGCTCGAGCGCGGGACCTCTCTCCGCTTGATGCACGAAGACGACGATATACTTTTTGGAGTTTTCTAGCATCAGACTTCAGCGGAGGGAAGACCAACGAGGACTTCAATATCTTGGCCCGGGGGGCGTGAATCGTTTATTCTGAGTTGAGGAGTCTCCGAGGAGTCTGAATGACCAAGAGGGCGAAGTACAAGGGAATCGGTTAAGGACTGTGAACGATGCGGATTCGGTACCCTAAACTCGAAACACGAATACCAGCCGGCAATCCGCAGGTCGCGATTGGTTTTTTGCTTACCCTATTCGTCGCGGGGTTGGGGGTGGCTAGGGCGAGTGCCACCACCATGAGTTTGGAGCAGCTCGTCCAGGCGTCAACCGATATCGTGCGCGGGCAAGTTGCCGGCCAGGAATCGCGATATAACGAGACCAACACTCAGATCGTGACCTTCACCACGATCGTCGTTGGAGAGCGCATCAAGGGCCAGGCACCGGCAACGGTGGTTGTGGAACAACCCGGCGGCACGGTGGGCAACATCCGTTCGGACGTAGCCGGGACCGTCCGCTTTCACGAGGGCGGGGACTACCTCCTGTTCCTCGAACCGGCAAGGCTAAATGCATCGCGCCGCCTGGTGGTGGGGATGATGCAAGGTGCCTACCGCATTTACCGCGACGCCGCCACCAATGAAGACCGAGTGATTCAGCCTTCGTCGAAGCCTGTCGAGCGCGACGAGACGAAAGCCAGTGAGCCTGCCGCAGAACCTCCTGGCGGCGCGGAAACGATCCCCTTGAATCAGTTTAGACAGCAGCTTTCCGCGGCCATGGCCGCTCCCTTGGCCGTTCCCCGGGGGATCTCCATCCCTATCGTCATCGAGACCACAGAGTTTGAGGGCGTGGGCCGCATGCGCGTGGTGGGACGAACCACCGCCGACCTCCTTCCTAACTCGAAGACGGCGATCCCGGCGGGAAGCACTGTCGAGGGGAGTGCGCAAAGGTGGCAAGGCGCGTGGAAAGTCTACTGGAGCCAGGTATCCGTGCACGGCGTGAGCATCCCGATTTCGGGAAGTAGCGAGGAGCTTGGCGAGAGCCTGCGCGGCAGGTCGATGATGGTGAAAGTCAAGTAGCTATTTATTTAGCTAGGGGCATTCTGCCGGACGGCTTGCCTTTTGACATTCCTGACTCCTTGCCTCATCGGATATCGCCAACTCCTGGCTCCTCTACACCGTGAACAGCTACTTCCCTGTGCTTAACCATCTCTTCCAGACCAAGAAGGGACATCCCGAAGCGCTGCTCTCCGTCATGAGTTCGATGGCCTGCGCCCTGACGCCTTTTTCGCTCAAGCTGCAGCCGCGAGACCTTCCGGCATATGACCAACCACGAGGACCTCGGCCACTGTTTTACCGATCTGGACGAAAAGCTTCGCGAGCTTATGGAAACCACGGTGCCGAGCAATGTGACTCTCTGCCCTTGAAGCTGGTTCAGCGGTCGGTTTACGCCACTGCCCTTGCGGACGACAAACACCTGGTGAAGACCATGCACGAACCGATCTGTTCTCCTTTGCGGTAGTGCTCTATGAGCTGGCTACCGCGACTCCGCCTTTCAGCGGTGAGACATCCGGAGCTATCTTCGATGCCATCCTGCACAAGAGTCCGCCTGCTCTGACCCGTCTCAATCCGGAGGTTCCAGGGGAGCTGGACCGCATTATCGCTAGGGGACTGGAGAAAGACGGGAACGTCCGCTTACCAGCACGCCTCGGAAATTCGCACCGATCTCGAGCGCCTGAAGCGGGAAACGGATGTCCTGGGTCAAACTAGTTCGAACCATATGAAGTCTGCCGTTTTTAATGACCCGACTTGGCCGACCGGCTCGCCTGAAATGTGCGGAAAAACAATTCGCGGTCCGGGCGGACCGCGGCAATCGGCCAGCCTGCGCTAATGCCGCCGTCCACTACTAAATTGTGTCCCGTCACCAGACGCGACGCATCGCTGGCCAGGAACAAGGCCGCCTGTGCGACATCATCGGCGCGCCCAACATGGGGCAGAGGCTGCCATCTCGGCAAAACGGCACCAATGGCGGCCTCGGCATATTCGGGATGTTCGTCCGCCTCATCAGGTGTCATGCCCCCGTACTTGCCGAAGGCCCCGGTGACAGTCATGCCGGGGGAAAGGCTGTTCACGCGAATTCCTTTCTCGCCCAGTTCGACAGCGGCGCAACGCGTCAGGTGAATGGCGGCCGCCTTTGCCGCCGAATAATAGTGCCCTCCCAGTCCTGCCCGCGTTCCGTTGACACTCGCGACGTTAATGATACTGCCCGATCCCTGTACCGCCATGACCGGCACTGCATATTTCATCCCAGCGAGGACGGCGCGCAGGTGCACGGCTATCACCGCATCGAACTGCTTCAGATCAACGTCGGCTATAGCGACAAAATGCGAAGGCATCCCTGCATTATTCATCAGGCAATCGAGTCGGCCAAAGCGGTCGACGGCATGGTCGATCATAGCCTTGACATCAGCTTCGACTGTGACATCCGCGCGTATGAAGCTCGCGGCCTCTCCCAGCTTTTGCGCGAGGCTCTCGCCTCTTTGCTGACGCCGGCCGGCAATTACGACACGCGCCCCCTCCCCGACGAACAGTTCGGCTGTTCGAGCGCCGATACCGCTTGTGCTCCCCGTAATGACCGCAACCTTACCGGTGAGCGCTCCCATCAGATTCGTCCTCCTTTCTGGCAATGACTTACAAAGCTTCCCAGGCATTCCAAAATTGTGCACGTTCGCCTCACGGCAGCCAACACAAGAACTGACTGCTGTCCGCTGCGAAGAATTAATCTCATGGCGGCGGCTAGACACCAGAGTGCCTGGACTCCTGCAAAAGCTGTGACTTTCGCTGGAAGCATCAGGGTCAGCAGAAAAGCAAGTCCCAGGGCGGCAAATGCGGCTCCTAGGACACCTCCCTTGCTCAACAGACGGAATCTTTTCGGAAGGATCAGGTCGACGTTAATCACTCTTGCAAGTGAGCCAGCGTTCGACCTGTCGGGCAATCTCGGCAATCGCCGCGTCCACCTCGCCGCGCTTTCGCGCGCCCAGTGTTGCATGGTACCCGATTCCCTTAAATTGAGCTATCAGCGAGGTGACGGCGGATCCGACATGAATGCTCCGGCGAAACACACCCTGTTTGATTCCAAGCCGAATGATGCTGGACAAGTGGTCTCGCCAAAGGCCGTCGCGTCTCTTCTCCATCGCGCCGATAGCCGGGTCCCGTAAGCCCCGGAGCGAAAGCTCGGTGACGACAATAAAGAGCTTCGGCTGCGTGCGTAAGAGGTCCCGAAGGTCCTGGAACTCCAGACGTAATTCTTGGAGGGCGGTCGCCGGCTTGTCTTTGGGAAAGCCCCTAGTTTTCCTCAACTCTGCGAAAAGTTTGGCGACTACTCCCTGAATGAGCGCTTCCTTAGTCTGGAAGTGGTAGTACAGCGTGGCATTATTTATGCCAGCCTCTTTTGCTACCGCTTGGAACCGCAAACCCTCGAAGCCCTTTGTCGCGATAACATTCATTGCGATCGAGACCAATTGTTCACGGCGGTCCGTGCCACGCCTCTTCGCTTTGTATCGAGCCCCGAGATCGGTCTTCACGACGCGCTCCCCTGAGCTGCGACCTTACTCTTAATCAGCATGTAAAAGCTTGTGATCATACGCGGTGATGAGCGCCAGCCGAATCCAGTGCGTGCTCATTAGCAGTTGGTAGTCACGAAGCAACATTTCCCCGTTCGGTTTGACCAATCTGGCCATCAAAGGAGCCCACCATGCCGCCGTGGAGGCATAGATAAATATTTGGAGAATGACCCCCAACCGGACGTGTCTCTCGCTCACTCTGGCGGGGCGAAGCCAAAGCAATGCGATCGCGCCCAGGAATACCAGTCCCGCGGGAACGAACAGAACGCCCCAAATACTCCGCCACCAAGCAAGGTGATACCTAAAGGCCTCGCCTCGTCCTACGGACGGCCACAGGCGGTAGCAGACCAATTGCACGAGCCACACATTACCGACTGCATAGAGTCCCAGCCCCGATGTCAGGACCAATAACCAGTGGCCGCGTGTAAACGCCGAGTGTGGCCACAGGATCCTGGTGAACGCCCAGTAGTTCAAGATCGCATACGCCGTGAGGAGGGCGATGCGTACCCAATTCCCGCTTACAAGGCTTTCGTACGCTGCCAGATCTAGTCCACCCGCGGAAGCGACCGTATGCTGGTCTGCGTGAGATAGCCAGATCGCATTCAAAACTTGCACGATGAGTTGGAGGCCGAAGCCCGTCCATAATGCCCACCGCGGTACGCCGGGCGGAGCCAGCCTAAGCATCAGGATTGACCCCGTGGCTAGCAGGACAGTGGGCAGAAAAACGACCCACCACGTGCTCTGCCACCAGACATTGTGATAAATCAGGAACTCTTCCTGGCCCACAAGCCGCCAAAGTGGATAGCAGGCAAACTGAATCAGCCAGACGACCCCTGTATTGAACCAGCTTAGCGCCGTAACCAACATGAATAGCCAATAGTGTCTCCCCATTCCGCCCTCCGTTCGTCCACACTAGCATACGGCAACAGCGCGTGTCAACCAATTAGTTGGTTGTCTTGGCTTGCTGCGCTGCCGTGGGCACTCGTTTTGGCTTCGTGGGAGCGACGCCTGGAATCGTTGCCGCTGTTGGCCGGCGGCCTAGCTTGGGACCGATAAAGTGGGTGCCGCGCCACACCACCTTTCCGTCAGCCTGCTAAGGGCGGGGCCTTAGTCTACGAGATCATTGCGTAACGCATAACGCATGAGCTCGGCTGTCGTCGTCATATTCATCTTCTCCAGGATGCGCGCGCGATAGGTGCTGACCGTCGTTGTGCTCAAGTGTAATTCCGCTGCGATCTGGGAGACAGTTTTCCCCAGGGCAATCATCCGCAGGACCTCAAACTCACGATCCGACAAGTTGTCATGTAAGGGTCGCCCCGCGTTCGTGCCCCACTCCACGGCAAGTTTCTCGGCAAGCGTTGGACTCACATATCGCCCCCCGGCAAGCACCTTTCGAATGGCCTTGATCAGTTCCTCCGGAGCACTTTCCTTGTTCATGTAACCGGAGGCTCCGGCCTTGAGTACCCGTTTACCGTACTGGTCTTCGGGATGCATGCTCAAGACGAGCACCGGGAGCCCGGGTTGCACCCGCTGCAGATCCCTGAGGACGTCAAGGCCGCTTCGCCCCGGCATGGTGATGTCGACAATCGCGAGGTCCCAGTTTTGGTTTTGGACCTGGGCCAGAACCTGCTGTGCATTCTCGGCTTCGCCGCACACTACACCCTCAAGCTCCCGCATCAGGATCTCACGCAAGCCTCGGCGCAGGATGCCATGATCGTCAGCAATGAGAACCCTGATCACTCGTCTCACTCTCTCACGCGCGAGATGGTTCTGGAATCCGCACTCTCACGGTCGTACCCTTTTCCGGAGCGCCGAGGATGACCAGTTCCCCTCCCAACAGGGCAGCTCTCTCACGCATTCCCAGGAGACCGAGCGACCGGCCGCCTGCGAGCTGCTCTTTGCCGATGCCCCTGCCGTTATCGTGAACTTCCAGCGTCAGATGGCCGTTCTCCTTCGCCAGCCTTACTCCCACCTCGCTGGCGTTCGCGTGCCTGGCGACGTTCGTCAAAGTTTCCTGGAAAATGCGGAACATCGCCGTCGCGCATTCCTGATCGATTTCAATGTCATCTCCCGGGAGATCCAACCGGCACCTCGTCCCAGTGCGAGCCTGGAATTCCTCCGCCGCCCATTCCAGCGCGGCTACGAGGCCGAGGTCATCAAGGATTCCCGGCCTCAGTTCTGTCGAGATTCTGCGCACCGACTGTATCGTCTGGTCTACGAGTTCCAGGATGGAGTCGGCCCTTTTTCGCTGTTGTTGTTCGTCGGCCGGCGACTCGCGCATCAAGGAGGCCAGGTCAATC
>DATJKY010000228.1:0-10683 GCA_035490955.1 Terriglobia bacterium
CATCATCTGCGAGCACTCAGCCATCCCGACGAGCACGCCCCCGTATCATTTGACCCGCACCACCCTACCCTCCCTGTGGGAGCGCATCCTGATCCTGCCGCGAAACATTGGCTACCATCACGAGCACCACTGGTACCCCAGCGTCCCCTTTTACCATCTCCCCAGGCTGCACACGGTTTTGACCACCGGGACGAAATTTGGCCAGTGCGGAGTGATCTCTCGCGGCGTCATGAGTGCCCTGCGCCAATGCATCAGCCCTCATGAGCGGCCAGCGGAAATCGGCCTTCACATAAGCAAACTGCCGGTGAAAAAGGGATCGGACATCCGTTCGGTCGACACGTCGGGTAATGACGAATCGTTGTCTTTCGTATCAGCCTCGCAAGCTACACGGGAACACGGTGGTGGGTCAGTTAGCCCCGGTAGCAGCGAGTTTACCTCGCCACGTGGCGGCGTTAAGCCGCCCCCACATCAAACTGACCCACTTCCGGGAATACGCTCAACCATTCTAAATTTTCTGCCGAAGGAGACACCATGAACACTACCGCTACCGTCCAGAAACCCAAGCGCTACGTTAAGACCGGGCCCCTCGTCGCCGGCTACGTCCTCTCGCAGCTTAGGCCCTTGCACCCCCTACTGCCCGACAAAATTCGTTACAGCCTCCCTCTTTCCTGGAACTGGAAGATGCTCTCCACCTTCCTCGGGAGCCATCGCCGCAACGTCTACATCGACGTTCACACCGAGCTCGACTCGCCGGTCTCCTACCAGCCCGCCGTCCACACCGATCCGCGGTGGGCCATGTCGGAGCCCCAGATCCGCGACTTCTGGGACCGCGGCTTTGCGGGGCCGTTCAAGCTCCTGGAACGGGAAGAGATGCTCGCTATGGCACCCCGCATGTGGCGGCTCTTTGAGACCGACTCCCGCACCTACCCGCGGGACTCCTACACCTACGTCGGGTCTACGACGAAGGGCCCCGATGGCGCCGAGATCAACAACGAGACCTACGCCCGGAAGGGCCTCAACGCCCGCGACAAGCACCTGGAGGACGACGAGCTGATGTCGCTCTACGCCCACCCCGCCATCGTGGAACGCATGGCGCAGCTGCTTGGTCCCGATCTGCTGCTTTGGCGCAGCCAGTTCTTCCCCAAGTATCCGGGCATGGGCGGCACGGGATGGCACCAAGCCACCTCCTACCTCAACGAGACGTTCCGCACCGCTACCCTGACCCCGAAAAACCTTCGCAAGCTCTTTCAGCTCACCGCCTGGGTGGCCATCACCGACTCCACCGTCAAGAATGGCTGCATGCGCTTCATTCCCGGCACTCATCGGGAGCTCCTGCCCATGGAGGTCGAGGAGTACGATCCCGTGAAGCACGCCGGCAACAAGCACGATCGGTTCGGCACCAAGGTCATGCGTCCGGCGCTGGGCGAGATCGAGAAACACGCCGTGAACTTGGAGATGAAGGCGGGGGAGTTTGTCATCTTCTCCGAGCGCACGATGCACGGCGCGCTCCCGAACATCACCCAAGACGACGCGCGCCTCGCCATGTCGGCCCGCTACATCGTCCCGGACGTTGAGATCCACAACCCCTGGGTGCTTGGCGAAGGGGGCCTGTCTATCGTGTATCTGCAGATCCAGAAGCTCAACCTCGATCGCTGGAAGATCGTTCAACTGCGGGGCAACAAGAAGGGCCCGATGGCCGAGCGCGTTATTTCACTCCCCGAAGGAGCGCGCCGCTGGCAGTGAGGGCTTCGTGGGCGCCCACCCTTTCCTTTCCCCCTCCGAAACTGCTTGGGGCGCTATCACGATGAGAGGTTTACTGACGCTTATGCAACGGCTGTTTGCGGTAGCACTCCTGTACTTCGTAAGTCAGCGGCTCCTCAGTTTTGTGCGCAAGAAGCGGCTGCAGGTGATGACGCACGCCGATGGCGAGCGGGATGGCCTTCTGGTCCACAGATACGTTAAGGTCGAAAAGACCTTAAGCGGCAGGCCCACCGACGTGACTTTCCATTATGTCGAGTCGCCTGCCAAAGAGCGCGAATGCATTGTTTTCCTGCACGGCCTTATGGATACGTGGCGGCTGTGGCGCCACCAGCTCGCTCGCTTCGCCGGGCGTTATCACCTGGTCGCATTTGACTTAAAGGGCTCTGGTCAGTCGTCCATGAACTATCCACAGCGGCTGTTCCCCGAGGTGCATGACCCAGGCGGCGATTACGCGCTGGAAACGCAAGCCGAGGAATTGGTGACAGCCCTTGACAACGTGGGCGTGCAACGCTTTAACCTCGTCACGCTCGATCTGGGAACCATTATTGGCGATATTCTGGCCGGCCAATACCCCGAACGTATTTTGCGCTATATACGTTGTCAGCAGCCCCTAGTCGGACACTTCAAATCGTCGATACCCCAGGGGCGCATCTTGCGGAGCCGGAGAGGTGCCCGGCTCCTCACGGCCATATTGGAGGCAGCGCCCGGCGCCCTGCTGAGGATCCTCTATGGGCGCACGGGATGGCGCCTGCTGGACAGCTCGATGAGGCGCACCAAACATCCCATGCCCGACAAGGCATTGCAGGAGGCAACTCAAGAAGCTTCACATCCATTCCAGCGGGGACCTCGCGCCGGCAGACCGGGAGCATTTGCCTGTGCCTGGGCCGGCTTGTATCAACACAATCAGGATTATATGAGTTACCTGCGCGATAACCTGCAGGCCTACAGGAGGTACAATTTCCCTGTACTTCTTGTACAGGGTACACATGACATTGCCATGCCGGCCAGTCGGTTCGACGGGTCAACCGGGATGGCCTTCAAGGCGATACGCCCGCCCTTTTGGCTACGTACGCCCGCGTCGCAGCAGATCATTCTCTCAAGGGCATTCTCTGCCGATGGGCGAGGTATTGGAGACGGCTACGTCCCCTGGGCAGGGCTCATTCCAAACTGCGCTCGACCACTCGAGGCCCAGGAGTTTTTTCCCAACGCGCAGTCCGTCAGATTAAAGTTCGTCGATGCCGGGCACTTCGTGCCGTTGGAAGCGGCTGAGACGCTAAATGAGCTGTTAGATGAGTTCCTCGCGTGATTTCCTTGGTTTCGAGGCAAAAGGGCGCGAGCTTTACTCGGACTAGGGACGATCTTATGGAAAACGTTGATGTGGTGATCGTAGGCTCGAGCGTGGCTGGGTTGATGACCGCAGCCTATCTCAAGCAGCAATTGCCCACCCTGCAAGTGATCGTGCTCGGCCCAAGCCCGGAACACGAGCGGCGGCCCTACGTCGGCGAGTCGCTAGTGGAGCCGGCCGCGCTGTTTATGCAAGAGATCGGTCTCCGCGACTACCTTAACAGCACCCAGATGACCAAGCACGGCTTAAGTTTCTACCACAAGATCAAGCCGGACGATCCTCGGGACCGGCGTTACTCGGTGCATGCCCCCCATCGGCTGCACCATACGGCCTGGCAGCTCCACCGTCCCGATGTAGATCGCGCCCTGCGGGCGCGAGCCGCGGAACTCGGGGTACGCCTGGTGACAGGCCGCATGCACGACTGCGAGATCGGGACGGCAGCCACCGGCCACCGCGTCCATGCTCGGGTGGGCGAAAGCGCCGTGGCCTTCTCCTGCCGCTGGCTGATTGACGCCACGGGGCGCACGCGCCGGATCGGCAAGAAAGTGACCACCTATACCCGGCCTGCCGAAAGACAACGCAGCTGTTTCTGGTTTTGGCTGGCCGACTTCGAACCCTTTTTGCCCCACCTCGAGATCACCCTGCGGCGCCCCCTGGCCTATGATCTTTGGCAGACGACCCACCATTTTCTGGGCCAGGGCTATTGGATTTGGGGGATCCCTTTAGCCACGCGCGACCACCAACGCTTGATCAGCATGGGGATCACGCTTCGGCCTGATCTCTTTTCCTATCCCATGCGCAGCCTCGAGGACTTTCTCGCCATGGTCGATCAGCAACACCCGGCTCTCGGGAGGATGGTCCGCTCCGGGAAGGTGCTCGACACCAATGTGTACCACGAATACCTTTATTGGTCCGACCAGGCCTACTCGGCAGAGGGATGGTTCTTGGTGGGGGACGCGGCGCGGGCGGTGGACCCGCTCTATAGCAACGGCCTCAGCCTGACCACGGTGCAAGCGCAACAGATCGCAGCCCTCATCCAGCGGCAGCGCGAGGGCGTGCTGGGCCCCGGCGACGTCGAGGCGATGGATACGGTCTGGAGACGCTTTATGGCGCGAGAGCAGGGGGATATCAGTCGCTACTACGAGGTCATGCAGGATCCCTTCCAAGCCTGTCTGCGCCGTTATTGGAATGTCGGGGGATGGTTTAACGCCTTCTTGCCGTTGTGGTGGAATGGCTTTTTTAGTGTCCCGCTGGCTGCACGCCTCCTCACCCGGTTTTTTCGCGAGCAGGATCCGGCCGTGGAGTCGGCTTGGAGGCTTTTTGCCCAGGCGGCGGAGGCCCTTGGGCCCGAGCCTGCGCCAGCAGACTTTGCCCGAGTTCCCGAGCTGGACTGGATGATTAACCTGCGCTTTGATTGTCCCAAGGAGGAGGTCCCCAAGCATCTGGCGCGAGCGTTCTGGAAGCGCATCCGGATGCGCCTGGCCCTCTTGCGGATGGAGCGGTACCGACACGTCGGCGAACAACTGCCAGCCCTGGCGCGTGAGATGGCCTTGATCTTCTTCTTACGCTGCCTCTTCCCTTGGGTTGGGCGGCGGGCTTTTGCCGCGCTCAAGCCGCCTTTGCCGCGCTGCGCTGCGGTAAGCGCGCGCGATTACCCTGCGCAAGCCGACTTCCAGCGACCAGTAAAGCAGGCGGCCCTTCGAGCACATTGAGGAAATCGCTTAGTGTCATGTTGACAGCCGCTGATACAGGAATGCGAACAGTGACGCAGACAAACCCGGCGTTGCCTGCGGGCCCCAAAGGCCGTTGGCTGATCGGTAGTCTGCCGATGCTGAGAGGTGATGGCCTTGCGAGGATCGAGGGTTGGGCGCGCGAATACGGCGGCATTTTCTACTGTCGCGCCCTGAAGATCGGCTTCTGCCTGATCAGCAAGCCCGACCTCATTGAGGATGTTCTGGTAACCCAGAGCCACAACTTCATCCACGGCCTGGCTCTGGTCAGCAACCGGCGTTTCCTGGGCAACGGCTTGCTTACGAGCGAGGGAGAATTGTGGCGGCGGCAGCGATACTTGATGCAGCCGGCGTTTCACCGCCGGAGCATCGGGCGCTATGCTGAAGTCATGGTGCAGCATACGCAAGAGACTATGGCAGCATGGAGGAGCGGGGAGAGCCACGATCTTTACAGTGACATGACACGCCTAACGCTCGAAATTGTCACCCGCGTGCTCTTTGACGTGGACATCGACGGCTATCTGGATCGGGTCATGGCTGCGGCGCGCGCCGGCCAATTGCGAAACTCGCGTGGCATCGCGCCCACGTACGCCCTCAAGTACTTTCCCACACCCCGCAACCTGCGCTATCTCTGGGCGACTCACCGGCTCGATCAGGTGATCTACCGGATCATTGGCCAGCGTCGGGCGAACGGCCAATTGGGTGGGGATCTCCTTTCCATGCTGCTCCAGGCGCGGGACGAGGACGGGAGGCCGATGAGTGACCGTCAAGTTCGAGACGAAGTCGTAACCCTTATCTTTACCGGCTCCGAAACAGTCGCGCTCACCCTCTCGTACGCCTGGTACCTCCTGGCCCAGCACCCCGAGGTTCAGGCCGGATTGGCGGACGAGCTTGGTGAGGTGTTAGGCGGCCGGACACCCACACTTGAAGACTTGCCCAAGCTGACCTACACGGAGAAGATCATCAAAGAAGCGCTCCGGTTGTATCCTCCGGTCTGGGCTTTCGTTCGCGAGGCGGTGCGACCCGTCGAAATCGGAGGCTACACCTTGCCCGCCAAAACCACTCTGGTGCTGAGCCAGGGGTTGTTCACCGAGATATCCGCTTCTATGATCAACCGCACGAGTTCCGTCCGGAGCGATGGACGGAGGAATTCGAAAAGCAACTGCCGAAGTTCGCGTACTTTCCCTTCGGAGGCGGCCAGCGGACCTGCATTGGCGCTTCTTTCGCGAAGATGGAAACAACGCTGGTTCTGGCCGCGATGGCACAGAGACTTCATTTGTCCCTGGCGCCGGGGTTTAAACTCGAGCTCTTGCCCAGCATCACTCTGCAGCCAAAGCGTGGCATTTCCGTGGTGCTGGCCAGGCGGAGCGGGCACAGGTGACTTGCCTTTGGTCAAACCACTGGTTCGACCAGTGAGAATCGAAGAGGCTTCGCCGTTCCATGTCCCGCGAAGCGGCACGACATGAGTCCTCCCGCATGCGGGTGAAACCCCACGGTTAGCATGGCCTCAAGAACCTCTCGGCCCTGGAGGGACCGAACGGTCCGACTCTTCAGGGTCGGTCAGACCAACCGGCGTTTTATCCGTGGGCGGCGGCCACCCAAGCGTGCCCTGGTCCACGGCTACTGTCGCCGCCGGCGACAACCCTGCGACAACCCCTGCGGGGTTGGGAGGGCGAGGGGGCCGGGAGGCAAGGGTGGGATACAGATCCGCCACCGAAACTGAAAGACGAATTCCACCGAATGCCAAGCCGGGGTTGCCGCCAGGCCCCAAGGGCCACTTCCTCATCGGCAATCTGCCTCTGCTCGCCGGCCATGGGCTTGCGACCATCGAAGAGTGGGCTCGCGAACACGGAGACATCTTCTTCCACCGCGCCTTCGGGCTTCACGTCTGCTACCTGACGCACCCGGACTACATCGAGGATGTTTTGGTCAGGCGCAACCACAATTTTGTGAAAGGTATAGGCACGCGAATGAGCCCGCGGTTGTTCGGCCAGGGGTTGCTTACCAGCGAGGGCGACCTGTGGCGGCGACAGCGGCGTCTGATGCAGCCGGCGTTCCACCGCAGAAATATCGGCCGCTACGCGGGGGTGACGGTGGAATGCACTCAAAAGATGCTTTCGCGCTGGAAACCCGGAGACATCCGGGATCTGCAGTCGGAAATAGACCACCTCACGCTCGAAACCATCGCGCGCGTACTGTTTGACCTTGACTTCACCAACCACATCGATCGGATCGAGGCAGCCGCCCGCGCCTTCCATGCCCGCAGCGCGCGCGGCCCCGCCGTAGTGTACACGATGCGCTACCTGCCCAGCCTGACAAACCTGCGCTACCTCTGGGCGGTGGGGCGTTTGGAGAAGATCATCTATCGAATCATTCGCAGTCGCCGCGGGTCAGGCCGCAGTGGCGATGACCTGCTTTCGACGCTTCTTCAGGCGCGCGATGAGGATGGCCAGGCGATGAGCGACCGTCAGGTGCGCGACGAATTGATGACTCTGATCGGGGCGGGCTACGATACCACCACACTCACGCTCTGCTATGCGTGGTACCTGCTGGCGCAACATCGCGAGGTTGAAGCGCGGCTCATAGCTGAGCTTGACGAGGTCTTGGGTGATCGCCCCCCGGAACTCGAAGACCTCCCACGCCTGACCTACACGGAGCAGGTCATCAAGGAAGCCATGCGCCTTTACCCGCCAGGCTGGGTTCTTGTCCGGGAGGCCATCGAGGCTTTTGAGATCGGCGGCTACCGGTTGCCGTCCCGAACCAACTTTGTGTTGTGCGCGTGGATTGTACACCGGGATCCACGCTTCTACGAGCAGCCGCACGAGTTTCGCCCCGAACGCTGGACGGAGGAGTTCGAGCGCGAATTGCCGAAGTTCGCCTACTTCCCTTTTGGGGGCGGACAGCGAACTTGCATCGGCGCCTCGTTTGCCAAGATGCAGACCAGCCTGATGCTGGCAACAATGGCCCAACGGTTTCGGCTTGCGCTCAAGCCCGGATTCAAGCTCCAGCTCCTGCCGACCATCACCCTTCAGCCAAAGCACGGAATATCCGTGGTCATCCGGGATCGTCTCCCCAAACACGCAGTAAGTGCTAAGATACGACAGTCATGAATCTCGTCCTGGTCCATGGAATTCTCGGATTCCGTCAGAAATTTGGTGTCGAATATTTCCGTCAGCACTTTTGTTGTTTCACCCCACGAAGGGTGGGAAGTTCGAGCCCAAAGGGGCGCCCTATCCCAGCCCGGGCCAACGGCCTGGGTGGACGCCTACTTGGCGACAGTGCTCAAAAACCAGGACTGTCCGGCGCTTAAGATTGTAGGAAGGTGAGTTTCCAGGACGAATATCGAAGGTTACTCGAGGAATACGGGCTGGAATACGACGAACGCTACGTGTGGGATTGACAGTGGCTCGCCCCTTCAGGGCTGGCTGTGATGGTGGGCCTCTTTTGACCCAGGCCGTTGAAGGTGTGAAAAATTCGGCCGGCGCAGACCTGTGAGGTCTGCGAGGCTGGCAATAACTCCTGAAAACGCACACCTAAGGTGTGCGCCAGCCCACTGATGCTAGATTTTTTCACAGCTTCGTTGACCTGGGCTGGGATAGGCCGCCCCTTTGGGGCTCGCAAATGTGGAAACTCCAGGGCGGGGCTGAAGCCCCGCCCTTCTGGAGCGCGCCACAACACTTTTTCCGCAACCTCTTTAAGCCACCAGCATTCCAACATCGCTCGGCCGTGCGCCCCCGCCCCCAACGGCCGTCCGCTTGTCCTTTAGCTATCCAGGCAGGTCCAATCGAGAGGAAAGGCTCAGTGGACCCCGGCACTCGGCCGATGAGACTCATTGAGCATTGAACGAACGTCGCGTTGCTTCACCAGGCGGGTTCTTAACATGCTCGCCACGAACTGCGACACAAGAATCCGGTGGAACACCGAATCTTCGAGTGGGGGAAAGATGAGTGATCTTATGAGCTACGCGCTTTACATGAAAGTCCAAGGGAAGGCAACCTGCCTCGGTCCCGTCGGCAGCGTTGGAGGATATTCGGATGTCATCGACGCCGTCGAGAGGTTCGATGGAGTCAAGAGGATTCCCAACCTCTTGCATTTGGTTATCGAGGGCGAGACGGATGATCCGCAAGCGGCTGCTCAGGACATCTTCAAGATGCTGGCTCTTGGGCCGGAACTTGATGAAGATGTCATCGCTTCCCTACAGAATCTCAAACAAATGCTTTCCAAAGCGAAAGGCAACGTGATTGTAGGCAGTGGTGACGCCGACACTTCATAAGTGCGGAGCGCAAGTCTTCCGGTCGGCAGCCAGGCGTCGAAGGTTTGAGCCGACGTTGCACGGTGGTACACGATGAGCGTCCATCCGCCATTGTGTTGAAGACCACACGAGGACCCTTTGCCAAGCTTTTTAGCTTTTCGCAGCGACGGCTTTCGCCGTGCCTCGCAGAACCTTCAAGAACTCCCGCATGAAGAACGGCAGGTCCATCCACGTTCGAGAGGTGACGAGATTTCCCTCCACCACTACTTCGGTGTTCTCGAACTTGCCCCCAGCCCGTTCGATATCTGGAGCCAGAAAGACAGGTATCATCCCTACCCATCTCGTCTAGCAAGAGCTTGCGATCACGCCCGCGACAGTGAACAAGATCAGCAACCAAAAAACCAGTGTGGCCGAGCGCAGGTTCATTAAACCCGCGGGACGCCGCTCCACACCTATACCACCGTTGTGACCGCACTGCTAAATGGCAGTCCAGAAAAATGGGCACGTCGCGGAGATGGCAGACTCGATTCTAACGCCGACGGAGGAACAGGCCCGGACAAATGCACTAACGTACTGGTACCGGAGCGTCAGTCCATTCTTTGATAACTAAGGCGATAGTTGTGCTTGCAAGGTTACGTTGACAGCACCGAATAACACGAGTTAAGGCAATGATGCTAATCGGAGAAAGACTGAGACAGCTTCGGGAACAAAGGGGTCTCTCACAGGGAGACGTGGAGAAGGCCAGCGGCCTGCTGCGGGGTTACATTTCCCGGGTGGAGAACGGGCACACGGTACCTACGTTGGAGACCCTAGAGAGGTTCGCCGTGGCACTCGATGTGCCATTATATCGACTCTTCTACACCGTGGAGGACACGCCGCAAGCCCCCAACTTGACCACACGCAAGACTCTTGAAGAGCTCGCCGACCATCTAGGCACCTTGGGCTCTGACGCGCGGTTCCTCCTTAAGCTCAAGGGTCTGGTCCGTAAGATGGTAGATTCTGATCGGGCGCTCTTCCTGGTCGTCGCCAGAAAACTGGCTGCCCGCTAAATTAAATTATATGACTTGGACAGTGCCTGTTAACTAGAAGGAGCCTCAGATGAGTCGATTGCGCATGAACGTGTACACGCTGTTGACCTTGTCTCTCTTGTGTGTCCCTATCGCTTATTCCTAGCAGCCAAGCAGCAATGCTCTTGTCGGCATAAGCCCGAACTCTAAGCCAGTGGGCTAGCTCAAAGTACCAGTAGAATGGTCTGACCATGGATGGCCCCCGCAGTGACCTCTCGGGACGGAAAATACATAACCCGGGGTATATCTCCTCACAAGTAAACTCCCGCTAGATGCCATTCGCAAGGCCCTCACCGAGAGCGCATCGGCAGCGCTGACACAACCGCAAGCCATTAGAGATTAGTGGCCTCGGCGGAGTCGGCAAGACGCAAACGGCTATCGAATATGCGCACTTTTATCTCCCATGAGCAGACCTATGCTGCTTACGGATTTCGGACTATCCTCGTTAAACCCGCGCCAGTTGCAGAAAGGGCTGCGGCGGCCCGGAAAGAATTGGTATCGCTCTGCGGTCCGGAATTCCTCGACGAC
>DATJKY010000229.1:0-3201 GCA_035490955.1 Terriglobia bacterium
TAGTGCGACACGAGGTCGCATAGGTCAAGTGTCAAACTTGAAAGGAGGTGATGAACAGCCCAGACCAGGCGAGCACCGAACGTCTGTTTCCATACGGCCGGGGCGTCGTGAGTAATTGCGGGGTCTTGAGCAGGCCGTAAAAGCACAAAGAAAGTAGGCAGTCACACCCGAAATCTCTGCGAGGAAAAGTTGGAGCGGAGTTGAACACCTGTGAAGCCTTGGTCGAAGCGTCGTAATGCATTAAGGGGACGAAAGTGACTGAGACGTCCTTGTAGGAGCGATGGTCAGCCGGTCTTAGCGGCCCGGCTGAGAGAGTGCCCAGCTCCCGGCGTAGAGAGGCCAACTCCCCCAACGTCTCTTGCCTATGCGAAACGTGGTAACCCCGTTGTGGTCTGGCACGCGCCAGTAACCCTATCGCAAGAGCGGGCTAAACCCACAGCGGGTGCGGGAAGGCGCAAGAAGCGAAGGCCGGCCGCCGAAAGGCAGGGGGAATCCATAACCCGCCGGATAGCGCCCGCTGGCGCGACTCGAAAGGGTGCTGACGTGCGCCTGGCGATCTACCCAAAGGCCGTTGTGAAGGCACTGCAACCGGGAGGAAAAGTTCGATGCAGCTTGCTGCAAACGTAACTTCTGGTGACGCCGTAGACTGGCAGGCCATTGATTGGAAGCGCGTCTACCGGACCGTCAAGAACCTGAGACAGCGTATCTTTCGGGCGTCAAGACAAGGCGATCTGACCCGGGTCAGGTCGCTGCAGCGACTGATGTTGAAGAGCAAGGCAAACGCGCTGGCAAGCGTGCGGCGCGTCACTCAGGTGAACCGCGGCAAATCGACACCCGGCATCGATCAGGTCGTAGTGACGACCCCAGAAGAGCGCGGAGCGTTGTGCGCTCAGCTCCGCGCCCTCGATTTGCACAAGGTTCACCCGGTCCGTCGGGTCTATATCCCCAAGCGGAACGGCCAACGTCCGCTCGGCATTCCCACCATCGTTGATCGATGTGTCCAAGCCATGGTGAAAAACGCCCTGGAACCATTTTGGGAGGCCCGCTTCGAAGGGGTCAGCTACGGGTTTCGCCCTGGCCGAGGATGTCACGACGCGATTGAAAAAGTGTTTCGTCTGGCACGGCCTGATACCACACGACCCTGGGTGGTCGATGCGGATATCGAAGGTGCATTCAATAATATCGGACATGCCGCCTTAGTCCAGGCCATTGGCCACTTCCCGGCCCGGGAATTGATCAAGCAATGGCTGAAAGCCGGATATGTGGAAGCAGAAATGCTGCATCCCACGGAAGCCGGTGTCCCGCAGGGTGGGGTGATCAGTCCCTTGTTGTTAAATGTCGCCCTGCATGGCATGGAACAAGCCCTGGGGATTTCATATACCCCCAAAGGCGTGCGCCGTGGGACCTACGCGCTCGTGAGGTACGCCGATGACCTCGTGATCTTCAGTCCTACACACGAAAAGGCTGTCGAAGCCCAACACCTCCTGAGCACGTGGCTTGGGACACGGGGGCTGCGCCTGTCAGGCGAGAAAACCCACATTCGTCACCTCCGAGAAGGCTTCAATTTCTTGGGGTTTAACATCCGCCATTATCCTACACCCAACAGCTCACGGAGTGGATATAAGCTGTTGATCAAACCCAGTCCCGACTCCGTCATGCAGATCAAACGGAAGCTCAAAGGGCTCTGGCGCAAGCACGTCGGGTCTCCCGCCGTGGCCCTGATTCACGAGATGAATCCGCTCATCAGGGGCTGGAGCACCTACTTCCGTACCGGGGTGGCCAAGGAGGTGTTCGCGGCCTTGGACAGCTTCATGTATCGACGCGCTCAGCGCTACATGCAACGGCGACACCCGAGAAAATCTGGGTGGTGGAGAACCCAGAAGTACTGGGGCCGGGTCAGCGGTCGCCAGGACCGGTGGGTGTTTCAGGATAAGGAACGGCATGGCACCCTCAGAAAGTTCGCCTGGACCAAAATCATCCGCCATCGACTCGTGCCCTCCACGTATGCCCCCGATGACCCGACCCTCCAGGACTACTGGAGCCAACGGCGGCAAAGAACCCAAGTCACGACTGGCCGTGCGGAGCAACTCGCCCGGCGGCAACATGGGCTCTGTCCAGGCTGTCACCAGGCTCTGGACAATGGGGAAGAGGTTCACGTCCACCACGTGAGGCCCACGCGTCACGGCGGGACGGAGGACCTCACGAATCTCCGGCTGGTGCACCACAACTGTCACCGGCAGATTCACAGCATCAGTGCGCCTCTTGGGGTACGTAGATTGCTTGAGCCGTGTACCAGGTGACTGGTACGCACGGTTCTGCGGGGAGGGGGTGATAGTGATATCATCTCCTTACCCAACCACCTACGGTACTAAAATCGCTCCATTATGAGGATGGCCTTATTGGATTGCGCTCTTGGAGAATATCTTCCATCCGAGTTTGTACCCGAGGTTTATATTCAGGGTGGGGCAGAATATAGAACTTCTCGTCCCTCATCGCTTTGAAGACATGGTCCGCTACCTGTTGCGGGGACATCCCCTCTTGTACTACTTGCAGCATGGCCTCATAGGCGGGACTCCGTTACACTTCAGCAGATGCATGCTGTAACGCAGTGGGGCGATTGCGCTCTGCGTCCATAATGCGCGTGCTGACCCCGCCCGGGCACAGCACGGAGACCTTCACTTTCGCCCCGCGCTGCGCTAGTTCATGATACAGCTGCTCAGAGAGTGCCACCACCCCATGCTTGGTGACATGATAACTGGCACTCAGTGGGTGATACGGGAGTAACCCCGCTATCGAAGCGGTGTTGACAATATGACCCTCGGTATCTTGCGCAAGCATGATGGGGACAAAGACGCGCACGCCGTGAATAACCCCCCACAGGTTCACCCCCATGACCCATTGCCAATCGTTGAGCATACTTTCCCAGCTCGAGCCGATCGCATCAACGCCGGCATTGTTGCACACTACATGTATGGCGCCAAAGGCATCAAGGGTCTTCTGGGCGAGCACTTCGACATCACTGGCTTTGGAAACATCCGTCAAGACAGCCAACACGGTGGCTCCCGTTGCATGCATTTCTGCTGCAGTTTGCGCTAAGGCGTTCTTCTCAACATCGGCGAGCACCACCTTCATGCTCTCTTGGGCACAACGCTCGGCTATTCCGCGCCCTATGCCACTGGCGGCACCAGTGATGACTGCCAC
>DATJKY010000230.1:0-2865 GCA_035490955.1 Terriglobia bacterium
GACCATCAACGGAATCTCAGCCTCCAAGTGGGAAGAGCTGGCCAAGCTTGACGACCAGCTCAAAGTGAACGATGAGGTGACCTATCAAATCAAGCGCCGGGATGGCTCGCCGGCGACCCTGCGGGTGCGTCTCGCGTCCCCACTGAAGTCACGCCAGATTGCAGTCAGCGCCCTTACCAGCTTGGCGGTCGCTTTGGCCTTTTGCGTTCTCGGCACTCTGGTCTATTGGCGCAAACCCGAAGACACACGCGCCCTGATCTTTTACCTTCTGTCGTTCGCGGCGACCTTGATCTTTGTGTTCTCACCGGTCGTCTATGTCGATGAGTTTCCCGCGCGAGGGGCGCGATCACTGGCGCAGCTGACCGGGCCCGAGATCATCCTCTATGTTGCCGGGACGATCCTCGGATATGCGGCCCAGGTGTTGATCGTTCATTTGGCGCTGATCTTCCCTCGCAAGCGCCCCGTGCTCGAGAGTGGCCCGCATGTGCTACGTTGGCTTTACCTCGCGCCGATCCTGCAATTCGTCGGTTTTCCGACGTTCTTCCTACTGAGCCTCCCCGGACGCCGCGCCGCCCTGGTGATCCTGTGGCTCTTACTGCTCGGGATTTTGGGATACCTTGCGAAGCGTTGGCACACTGAGGGCTGGAAACGAGCCCTTGTGACTCGACCCGTAATGGTCCTGGGCGCGAGTGCGCTCCTGATTGTCGCCGGCATGGACACAGTCCTGACGACCGTTCCCTCCGAGGTAACCCGCCAGACGATCGGCTGGATCTTCGGGGGAATCGCATTCAGCCTCATCAATGTATTCCTGTTCGCCATCTATTCGATCATTGCGTGCGTCTCCCTGTACCGCAGCTACCGCGAAAGTGGCATCGAAGAGAGAAAACAGGTCCGCTGGCCGTTGTGGGGAACCATCGCCGGCCTCTCCGGGGTGCTGCTGCTTATCGGTTTGTCCGC
Source organism: Terriglobia bacterium (assembly GCA_035490955.1). Taxonomy (GTDB): domain Bacteria; phylum Acidobacteriota; class Terriglobia; order UBA7540; family UBA7540; genus DATJKY01. The sequence continues at coordinate 958 of DATJKY010000230.1, forward strand.
TCTCCTGCGCACCCTGGGATTGCAAGGCTTACTACCCACCATTGTGATCGAGGTGGCCGAGAAGGCGTGCTATGTTCTGATACCCTTATCTTTCGCGTTTGCCATCCTGAAATATCGCCTGATGGACATCGACATTGTCATCCGCAAGACTGTCACTTACTCGATTGTGAGCGGGACCGTTGTGGCCCTGTATCTCGGGCTTGCCGGTGGTTTAGGAGGGTTCCTCGTCACACGCGTCGGTGTGCACAGCACCTGGATCACCGTGGGCGCGACCCTGGCGGCTGTGGCGCTCTTCGTTCCGGTGCGCGACAGGGTTCAGGGCATTGTGGATGAACGCTTCTTCCGGAGAAAGGAGGACCTGCCCCGCGCCCTGCGAACTCTGAACGCCAAGACCGCCGAGATCACTGACCTCTTCGTACTGCTTAACGATGTTGCCGAACACCTGGTGCAGGCGCTGAAAGTGCGCAACGCGGTGATCTTCCGGAAGTCGCTCCGTGAACAGAGCTTCGAGGCTGCGGTGGAGGTTGGCCTACACGATCGGATGGAGCCGGCCGAACTGCTGAAGGATCTCCGCTTTGCCCTCAATACGCCGCTTCTTGCCTCCGGCGAAATCGCGTTTTCGCCGCCAGGCCATCTGCCGGACTCCGAGCGGCTCGCGGTGGCGCAATTAGGTACGGCTTTGATCGTACCGGTCCGGAGTGGCGGGGATACTATCGGATTTATCAGCCTGGGCCGCAAGCTCTCAGACCAGGAATTCGAGCCTGACGAATTTGAATTCCTGGCTGCAGTGGCCGACCAGACGGCGGCGGCCATTTACAACCTGCGCCTGCGCAAACAGGCTCAGGAGTACGAGGAAGCCCGGGAGATCCAGCAGGGGCTGATGCCTAAGGAAATCCCGCAGGTTTCGGGCCTCGAGATTTCAGGTAGCTGGCGCCCGGCCCGCATCGTGGGCGGCGACTACTTTGATGTGTTCGCGCTCGGCGCAAGCAGGTTGGGCCTCTGCATCGCCGACGTCTCAGGCAAGGGAATGCCGGCTGCTCTACTGATGTCCAACCTGCAGGCAGTCTTCCGGGCGCTGGCTTCCGACACTATTTCGCCGAAAGAGCTTACGGAGAAAGCCAACCGGGTAATGTGGCGTAACACTACGGAAGCTAAATTCATCACCTTCTTCTATGCGCGTCTCGATGCCGAGGCTAGGATCTTGCAATACACCAACGCCGGCCATAACGCGCCCATTCTGACACGCGCCGATGGAACCCAGGCGAGGCTGGAAGAGGGTGGCGTGATCCTCGGCGCCTTTCAGGAAAGTGCTTACGCACAAGGTGAAATCGATTTGAGGCCGGGAGACCGCCTCGTCATGTTCACTGATGGCGTCAGTGAGGCGGTAAATGGAGAGGGAGAGGAGTTCGGGGAAGAGCGAATCGTCGAGGCCTCGCTCCGCCTCCGTCACCTGTCCGCCGAAGCGCTGCACCATACCCTGCTTCAACTCGTCACGGAGTTTTGCAGCGACGAATTCGAGGATGACGCTACGGTGCTCGTGGTGGCGGTTTCAGAGAAAGACGACGATGCTGCCCAAACGTGAGGAGCCTGCCGGAAGATGGGGGCAAAGGAGGTGGCGTGGAAAACGAGCATCGCCGCAGACGTACGTTCCCAGACTCACACAAGCGGCAAAAAGGCCGAGAAGTCCCCGGCGCTACTGTCTTGAGTCGTAAGTTCGTTGAATAAGTCGCACGCTGGGACCGGAGCGAGCCACAGCCCCGGTAGGGGCGCAATATCTTAGCCCAGGGTGCCGAAGGCCCAAACCCCGCCTTCCGAAGGGGGAGACGGAAAGTGCCGCCGAACCCGGGGCTTGGAGCCCGACGCTAGGTTCTGCGGCCCTTTCAGGGCCGAGACCCTACGGAAACGGTG